>CAIWHQ010000041.1 GCA_903912465.1 uncultured Alphaproteobacteria bacterium
GGCTTCCTGCTCTACGGATCGATTTTCGCCGGCCTTGCCGCCTTCTGCGAGACTCCCCGGGAAGCGCAGAGTCTCGCGACGCCCCTCAGCCTGTTCATGCTGATCCCCCTGTTCCTGGTGATCTCGGGCTTCCAGGCGCCGGAGTCTCCGGTCATCCGCATCGCCGCACTGTTTCCCCCGTTCACCCCCTTCCTCATGCTCCTGCGGATCGCAGATGGCGCTCCCGCCTGGGAGGTGGCCACGGGAGTCGCCCTCATGGCGGCGACGACGGCCGGCGCCATCTGGATCGGCGTCCAGGCCTACCGGACCGGCGCCCTGACCCAGGGCTCGTCCAGCCTCTGGGCGATCTTCCGCAGAAGCCTGGCTCGCAGGGCCTGACCCGTCACCCGGCACAGGCACCGCCCGCGTCGCCTCTCCCGCCCTCGAAGAGCGCCGACCGCCGCGACCTCCCGGCGGTGGCCTTCTTCCTGGTACCGGGGCTGGAGGAGCGCGCCCTAGCCGCCCCTGACGTCCGCGTTCAGGGCGGCGAGGTCGGCGGCTGAACCCAGGCTGGAGCCTTCCGTCCGGCGGCCGAGGACATAGTTGGGCGGCACCACCTCAGGATCAGCGCCGGGGGCGGTGGGCGGGGAGTAGTATCCGAGGGCATAGGAGCCCATGGCATAGCCCAGCAGGTCCTGGAGGGCGGGGTCAAAGGTCCGGGCGATCTCGGGCGGACAGGCCAGGTACTGGTTCTCCTCCTGCCTCAGCCAGCCCAGGGCGTAGGTGATGTTCAGCCCAACCCGGTCGTCATCCGAGGTGTTGGCCCCGCCCCCGTGCACGACGCTGCCCGTGTAGATGAGGACCGAGCCCCGCCCCATGACCGCCTGGGTGACCTCGGAGGGGTCCGCCTGCCGGGCGTCAGGCCAGGCGGTCGAGCCCGGGACCACCTGGGTGGCACCATTGTCCCGGGTGAAGTCGGTCAGGGCCCAGATGGTGTTGAGCTGGGGCTCGATGCCTTTGAGATGCGCGCCCCAGGCCCACCGGTCCTTGTGCAGGCTCTGGGCCTTCTCTCCCGGCTGAATGCGGATGACCTGGCCGAGATGGAGCTGGTAGCGCTCGCAGGCGGGCAGCAGGAGCCGGTCGCACTGGGCAAGGATCCGGGGGTCCCGGATCAGGTCCCGGCAGAGGGGCGAGCGGGCCGCGAGGGCACCGGTGCGGGTGGTCAAGAATCCCGTGAACCGGTCCCGCCCCGGGGCTGTGGCCTGCACCCAGGGATCCAGCTCCGAGCGGACGGCATCGGCCTCCCCGGGCGTCAGGACCCCGTCCAGGATCACCGCGCCGTCGGCGACGAGCTGGGCCTGGATCCGGTCGGGATCGGCGTCAGCCGGAAAATGGACAAGTTGGGACACGGGCGACCTCCTGATCACTTGCCGGCGGGCCGTACCCGCTCGAGTTCCATCACATCGAAGACGGATTCGACTTGCGGCTCGGGAAACTCCAGCCGGAGCCGGTCCCGGCCCGGCCGCACGGCGATGCCCACCTGGTTCCGGGCCCCCGGGCGGCCGTAGGCCTGGCGGGGCTCATCGCCCAGGGACTGGGCGCCGGCGAAGATCATCCGGGACTCGCCGTCATCGTAGAAACGCCCGCTGACCCTCTGGGAGCCTGTCAGCTTGTCGAGACGCCAGCCTGCACCGTCATCGACGATCCGGCACCGGAACCAGCCATAGACCACCAGGCCTGCAGACTTACCCAGCTTGAGGGTGCGGCATCGCCAGTCGCCCGCCAGGTCCGTCTTGCGGACGCCGAGGAGGGTCCCGGACATGGCCCGGTCAAGGGTGACAACGTCCGCGGGCGCGCCCCGGGCCCGGGCGTCGGCAAGGGCTGCAGCGCGGGTGGCGTCGAGGCGCGCGAGACGACCCTTGTCCTCAGGGGTGAGCAGGCTGGCCACGGCACCATCGGCAAGCGCCGGTCCGGCGATACAGGCCGCGAGGACGGCCAGGGTGAACATCCTGGGAAATGTCACGGCGTCCGCCTCCAGGTTACCCGCTACACAGGATCGAGACCGATCATGGCGCCTGTTCGGCACAAGGGCGAGTCTCCCCGCGCGGACGCGCAACCCGGCGCCGGGACCTCAGCCCCGAGACAGGTTCAGACCCGGATGTCCACCTTGCGCTGGGGGTCGCGGGGGCGCCGGTCTTCGTCAGACCGCATTTCTGAACCGGACGAGGGATCGGCCGGCTTCACGGGCGAGACGGTCAGGGAACCCGGCACAGGGGAGACGGCGACAGGCTGGACGTACATCCAGGCCATGGGATCCTGCGGCACAACATTCATATCGGCCTCCTTCGCGGCGCTACCAGATCCACTTCCTGGGGGGACAGGACGAGCAGGGCGCAGATCCTTAGGATAGCCGCCCTTTCCTCCGCGTCAAATCCGCCGTCCGCCGACGCCACAGAGCAGGCGGCGGAAGCCACCAGCCGGGCGGCGTCCGGCTTGTCCCGGAGCCGGCGGATCGTACCCTCGGACATGATCGCCGCCGCCTCCGGATCCCGGTTGAAATCCTCGATCCGGGCCTCGAAGGCCTCGATCAGGTCGCTGATCCCGAAGACGTCGAGCGCAGGCAAGGTGCGCATGCGCTCCGTGACGCGGCGGGTTTCCTCGGGGGTGACCCAACCGTCCGACTGGGCAACCAGGGCGCAGGCGCTGACAAGGGCCTCGAACTGGACGAGGCCACCCGGCGTCCAGGCATCTTCGAACACCGGCTGGCGGTCATGGGTTCGCAATTGGGAAGTCTTCATCATGGCTCTCCTCTGCTTGGGAGCGCCCGATACCGAAGCCGGCTGGCTTGGGGGGGAAGGGAAGGCCCCGGACCCGGCATCGAGCGCACCCGATGCGGTCCGACATCACACTTCACTGGAAGCGTCAGAGGGGCCCGGCCCGCTCCAGTGATCTGGGATTGCAGCCCAAGCCCTTCAAGGGCCGGCCCAAGAAAAATCGGCGCCGGCCTGCGCGCAACCCTCCTGGTCGTGCGGCCCGCCGGCTCCATCCCAGGGGGCAATCCGGGCCTTGCGCAGAGGTCTTCCACCCGGCCCGCGTCTGTAGGACAATCCGCGTCCAGCAGGAGGACCTTCATGGCCGGGACCGGACAGGGACTGAGGATTGCGGTGATCGGCGCCGGCGCCGGCGGTATCGCCGCGGCCATCCGGCTTCGCGAGCGCGGCGTGAGCGACGTAGTGATCTTTGAGAAGGCCGGGGAGCCGGGCGGGACCTGGCGGGACAACACCTATCCCGGCATCACCTGCGACGTGCCTTCGCACCTCTACCGTTTCTCCTTCGCCCCCAACCCGGAGTGGAGCCACAAGTACTCGCCAGGCCCGGAGATCCAGGCCTACATGCGCAAGGTGGCGGCGGACTATGGGGTCGAGGCCCGGGTCCGGTTCAACAGCGAGGTCCTGTCGGCGGACTGGCGGGACGGTGCCTGGGAGATCGTGACCAACCAGGGCCCCCAGGGGCGGTTCGACGCTGTCATCACCGCCGTGGGAATCCTGCACCATCCCTCGCTCCCGGACATCGAGGGCCTGAAGGCCTTCGCCGGCGACGCCTTCCACACCGCGCGGTGGGATCACTCGGTCGCCCTGGAGGGGAAGCGCATCGGCGTCATCGGCACCGGGTCCACGGCCATCCAGGTCGTCCCGGCGATCGTCGACCGGGCCGAGAAGGTCAGCCTCTTCCAGCGCACCCCGCAGTGGATTCTGCCCGAGCCCAACCTGCCGATCGCCGACGAGAAGCGCGCCGCCTACCGGGCGGACCCGGCCCTCCTTGCAGACCAGTACGCCCACCTCGCCCAGGCCTTCAACGGCGCCTTCTGCGCGGCGGTGGCGGGCGAGGCGCCGGACGTCTACGACCGCATGGCCCAGGCCTGCCTGGATAACCTGAGCACGGTCGCCGACCCTGGCCTGAGGGCCCGGCTGACACCCGACTACCGGATGGGCTGCAAGCGGCTGATTGTCTCGAGCCTCTTCTATCCGGCCATCCAGCGGCCCGACGCCGAACTCGTCACCGATGCCATCTCCCGGATCGAGGCTGGCGGCGTGCGGACGGCGGACGGGCGGCTCCATGAGCTGGATGTCCTCGTCCTGGCCACAGGCTTCGACGCCCATCACCCCTTCGGCGACATGCGGATCACCGGGCGCAGCGGCCGGCCGCTCTCCGAGACCTGGGCCCGGGGCAATGTCACCTATCGGGGGGTGACGGTTCCCGACCTGCCCAACTGGTTCATGCTGGGCGGCCCCAACAGCCCCCTGGGCAACTTCTCCTTCCTGATGACCGCCGAGCGCCAGCTGGACTATGTGCTGCAGCTGGTGGACCTGCTGGTCGAGGGCCAGGCCCGGGAGATCACGCCCCGGGAGGGGCCCACACAGGCCTGGACCCAGGCGCTCAAGGAAAAGCTGGCCGGGTCCATCTGGGCCTCAGGCTGCCGGAGCTGGTACTTCGACGCGCATGGCAATGTCGCCACCTACCCCTGGTCCTACGAGACCTTCGAGGCCGAGATGAAGGCGCCTGTCCTGGAGGACTACGCCCTGTCGGCCTGAGACAGTATCAGGGCGCGGCGGACAGGATGAGGGCCCGGGCCTCGCGGATGGGGTCCGCCACCAGGGGCAGCTGGTACCTCAGGAAGAAGAGCCCGTAGAGGCCGGTCCGGCGGTCGATCCAGGGATAGACACCAAAGGCACCGGGGCTGGAGGCCAGGACGCAGGCGCCGTCCGCCCCGGCGATCTCGCACCAGTTCCCCAGATCATAGGCTTCGATCTCCGACATCCCCGGGGGCCTGTAGGCTATGGGCTTGCCTGCCGTCTGGACCATCTCCATCTCGGCGACGGCGGTCGTCGAGAGCACGCGCCGGCCGTCCAGGACGCCCCTTCCCGCCACCATCCCCAGGAAGCGGCCGTAGTCGGCAGCGGTGGTGTAGACCCCGCCCTGGAGGTTGGGATTGCGGACGCTCGCCGGATCGAGGTCCGGGCGCAGGGGGTGAGTCCAGGTGGTCGACGTCATGCCGAGCGGCCGGGCGATACGCGCCTCGAAGAGGTCGGCCCACCGCTGACCGGTGGCCTGCTCGACCAGGGCTCCGGCGACCTGAAGGGACGGCCCGCCGTACCGGAAGATCGCCCCCGGGGGATCCGCCTGGGGACGCCCGGCGATCCGGGCCGCGGACTCGGCCAGGGTAATCCCGGAGTCCTGGAAGAGATCGGACATGCCCAGCAGGCTGCCCTGGCCGGCGGTGTAGGAGAGCAGTTGGCGCAGGGTGATCTCGCCGGACGGGCCCTGGAATTCCGGAAGGCGCCGACCGATCGGCTCATCCAGGGACAGGCCTCCCTCCTCGACCACGGTCATGACGAGGGCTGCAGCCATCCACTTGGAGGCCGAGGCGACCGGAAGGCGCTCGTCCGGGGCGATGCGCCCGCGATCCATCCGGTAGAGCAGATCGCCATCCCGGTAGACCAGGACGGAGACGCCGGGTGCGCCCCGGGCGAGGATGGCGTCGAGGCCCGCCTCCAGGCCTGCGGGCGGAGACGCCGCCGAGGCGGCCTGGCCGAAGACGCCGAGGCCCAGGGTAAAGGCGAGGACGAGCAGGGATCGGCGGAAGGGCATCTGGCGGAGTCCGTCTTGAGGCGGCAGGGTGAGGCACTGGGCGTTGCGGGACAAGCCGGGCGCCTGTTCGGCGGTAATCGGAAGGAAATTCGGCATGAGTGCGGCGAACGCGACCCAGGTCGCCTATTGGAATGACGCCGCCGGGCGCACCTGGGCCAGCCTGCAGGACCAGATCGACCGGCAGATCCGCCCCCTCGGCCTTGCGGCCATGGACCGGCTGGCCCCCGCGCCGGGGGAGACCCTGCTGGACGTAGGCTGCGGCTGCGGCGACACCAGCCTGGAGCTGGCCCGGCGGGTCGGCGCGGAGGGCGAGGTCCTGGGGCTCGACATTTCGGCCCCCATGCTGGACGTCGCCCGCCGCCGGGCAAAGGAGGACGGGGCCCGGGGCCTGGAGTTCCGTGAGGCCGACGCCCAGACTGCGGCGCTTCCCGGCGGCCGGGACGCGGTCTTTTCCAGGTTCGGCGTGATGTTCTTCGCTGACCCTGTGGCCGCCTTTCGCAACCTGCGCCGGGCCCTGAGGCCGGGAGGCCGGCTGGTCTTCGTCTGCTGGCGCCCCCTGGCCGAGAACCTGTGGATGCGCCTGCCCGCTGAGACCGCCATCGGCCTGGTCCCGCCGGCCCCGCCGCCCGAGCCCGGGGCGCCGGGCCCCTTCGCTTTCGCCGACCCTGACCGGGTGCGGCGTATCCTGGCCGAGGCCGGCTTTGCCGGGATCGAAATCACCCCCCACGACGAGGCGATCGGCGGCCTGGACCTGGAGGGAACGGTGGAGATGAGCTTCCGGGTCGGGCCCCTGGGGGCGATCCTGCGCGAGCGGCCAGACCTCGCCCCCGTCCTGCGCGACCGCGTCCGCGAGGCGGTGTCGCCCTGGCTTCGGGACGAGGCCGTCTACATGCCCTCGGCGACCTGGATGGTGGGCGCCCGCAACCCGGCCTGAACCTGACCCTTGGCCTCAGCCGTTCAGGAACCGGCCCAGGGCCGCACGGCTGTCGCGCTCGGCCGCCTGGGCCACCCTGGCGCCGCGCATGACCTGGAAGGCGTGGAAGGCACCCGGATAGACGTGGACCTCGGTCGGAATCCCCTCGCGGGTCAGCCGCCGGGCATACTCCAGGTCTTCCTCCAGGAAGAGGTCCAGCGCGCCGGTGGCGATGAAGGTCGGGGGCAGGCCCGCCAGGCTCTCGGCCCGGGCTGCAGCGGCGTAGGGCGAGACCCCCTCGATCCCGGGCTCATGCCCGAGCAGGGCCGCCCAGCCGAAACGGTTGTTGTGCGGGGTCCAGATGAACTCGCCCACGGTCGGGTGCGGGTCGGGGCGGGTGCAGGTGCGGTCGTCGATCATGGGGTAGATGAGGTGCTGGAAGGCGAGGCGGTGCTCGCCCCGGTCCCGGACCAGCAGGGCGAGGCCGGCGGCCAGCCCCCCGCCGGCGCTCTCGCCCATCACGCCGACCCGGCCCGGGTCGACCCCCAGCTCGGCGGCGTTGGCCAGGGTCCAGGCCAGGGCGGCGTAGCAATCCTCCACGGCGCCCGGAAACC
>CAIWHQ010000042.1 GCA_903912465.1 uncultured Alphaproteobacteria bacterium
GGAGGGCCTCGCCGAACGTCGGGGCGCCCATCGGGACGACCATGAACTCCTGAAAGTCCAAGTTATTATCGGCGTGGGCGCCGCCGTTGATGATGTTCATCATCGGCACGGGCAGGACCCGGGCGCCGACGCCGCCGACATATTTGTAAAGGGGCTGGCCCGCCGAAGTGGCTGACGCCCGGGCGGCGGCGAGGCTGACGCCGAGGATGGCGTTGGCGCCCAGGCGCGACTTGTTGGCCGTTCCGTCCAGATCGATCATCCGCGCATCGAGCCGGCGCTGGTCGGCGGCGTCGAAGCCCGCCAGGGCGTCGAAGATCTCGCCATTGACGGCGTCCACCGCCGCCAGCACGCCTTTACCGCCATAGCGCGACGTGTCGCCGTCGCGCTTCTCCACGGCCTCATGCGCGCCGGTGGAGGCGCCCGAGGGCACGGCGGCCCGGCCGAGGGACCCGTCCTCCAGGACCACGTCCACCTCCACCGTCGGGTTGCCCCGGCTGTCGAGGATCTGGCGGGCACGAATGTCGACGATCTCGGTCATGGCGAAGGCCCCGGTTTGCGGCGGAATTTGCGGCGGAGGCTTAGCCCATTCGAGGGGGGAACCCAAACGGTTTGGGGGGTGGGGGGAATACCGCACGTGCCAGCAGATTCCTGCCGCATCTGCTGCCTTATATGGACCACGGCATACTCAAGATCGACAAGTCGGGTCCACCAAGCTGAACACAATCGACCCAGAAGCCTGGCCCACCCATGTCCTCAGCACGATCTCAGGTCACAAATTTACATGGCTCGACGATCTCATGCCCTGATGTTACTTTCAACGATAATCAATGTAGCTGGCGGACGTACTTTCTGTCGTCTTATTTTGTGCTCAGGTGAGACGGTGAAGTGGTGCTGGTCGGACAGCTTGGCAACAGCTTAGTTGAGCGAGGATTCTGATGCACAGACGGCTCATTGTGACGGGTCTGGCACTCGCACTGGTTGGCGGTGTCGCGCCGAAGGCAATGGCGGCGACATCCGTTGACGTGGGCGCTGCGTTCGTTGAGGCCGCCGTGGATGTGTGCCTAGAAGCGTCATTGAGCGGCGGCGGTATCGCCAACCTGCCGCCGGCTGTTCGCGCCCGACTGACGGTTGCCAGCCCCGGAATGCAGGGGTTGGTGAGGTCGCCGAACCCAAACGGAGAGATCTGGGAAATTGCCTCCGCGCTCGGATATATGGTGATTACAGAGCCTTCGCCCGGCGAGTGCGAAGTCTTCACCTATGGCGCTCCGGTAGAGCGCACGTTCAAAACGACCATAGCTGCCGCCCGCAAGAAGGTCCCAGCCCTCAACCCGGTCCCCGTGACACCCGGTTATGATCCGATCGTGTACCGCCTGGAGACGCAGGAAGGGCCAGCCGGGGTCACCCTCGATCTCCACGGCGCAGAGCCTGGAGCTCCCGGGCACATGTTCAGGTTCCCCACGCTGACCGCTAGGACGACCCGCAAGCCCGGAATCCAGTGACAGGTCCGGTATTCGGGCGGCCCTTAGGCTTCAAGTCTCTCGGCGGGGAATATCGAACCTGCCAACGGATTCCGGTCCAATCCGAGCCGAGCCCCTGATGAGACTGCTCCTGATCCGACATGGCCATTCGCACCACGCGGTGACCAACACTATCGCTGACCTGCGCGGCTGTCAGGGGCTAACGCCGGAAGGCTTGGCTCAAGCTCGCGCCCTCAGTGAGCGGGTGCGTCGTTGGCCTGACGCTGCTGAATGGCCCATCCTGCTGTCCAGCCCAGTGCCGCGGGCCCATCAGACCGCCGAGGTGCTCCGAGAGGCGCTCAGGCTGGACGCGATTGTTCCGGTGCCCGATCTTCGCGAGCAGGTGCCCGGAGAGGCGGACGGCCTGCAGCGCGACGTCTATCGTGCGCGGTACGGTACGTTCAATCCGCAGCACGAGCCGGATCGGCCCTTCTCGCCGGGCGGGGAGAGCTGGAAGGATTTCGAGTCGAGAGTCGCCTGGACGCTTGAGGAGCTGGCGCAACGCTATGCCGGGCGCAACGTGCTGGCCGTCACCCATGCCGGCTTCATCGTCACGGCGTTTTTAAAGCTCCTCGCCATCACAGCTTGGGATCGCGCCTGGCTGGATCCGTCCAACACCGGGATCACCGAATGGCGGTTCGACGACGCCCGTTGGCGCCTCGGGCGCTACAACGACACCAGCCACCTGGCCTAGGTCCACCCCACGCCGGGGACGCGGTGCTTCGCCTAAATGAGATTGAGAATACCGGGCCTGCCACCGACTTCCGCCATCCGGCCAAGTCAGCCTCGCTGGGACCGAGCGGGTACAAATCTGAGAAACGAGCCTCAGCCTGTTGCACCTGGAGAACCATTTTCAGTTTGAATGCGCATCAAGAAAGGCACGAATGCCTCTGCCGCTCTCCGCACCGTGCTGCCAGATCGCGCCGGCGTGATCCCCGGAGGTCGATAGAAATTCGAGACTTTCGGCCGCCGCAAACGTCCTCATCGGCTCGTGGCTTGGATCGTCACGACCGCTCCAGAGCAGCACGGGGACACCCGCGTCCACGACCGCGTCGCGAGCGCCCCGAAGGTCGGCAAGCGCATCCCAGCAAGCACAAAGGCCTGGCTCGACGTCCGCCGTCACCCATTTGACCATCGCCGGGGCAGTGACTCGCGCTGCGGCAATCTGATCTCTGAAGCTCGACGCATCGCCATCCGGTGAAGAACCGGCTTGTGTGACGCCATGCAAGATGTTCCAGCCGCCAACAATGAGAGAGGACAGCCGGTGGCGATGGTATTTAGCGACCCCTACAGAAAGCCAACCGCCCATCGAATAGCCGAGAACGTGGGCATTTTCGAACCCCAGGTCATCGATCACCGCCACGACGTCACGCGACCTAGCCTCCAAGCCATAGAGACTTTCGTCGGAAGGCTTGTCGCTTAGGCCGTGACCGAGTGAATCCACGCAGGCGACGCAGTAGCCATCCGCAAGCGCGTCGACGACGCCCCAGCGCTTCCAGCTCTTCGCGTTACTGAGCAGCCCATGGAGGAGGATCACGAGAGGGCCTGACCCCTCCACCGAATAGTGGATCTGGTTGCTGCGGCTCGTCACAAAAGGCATTTGCGATCCCGAAAATCCCCCGGGGAATGTCGGACCGGGATACCGCACCCATCACCGTATTCCGCCGTAGTCCGCCGTATTCAGGTCGCCTATCATGGGCAAAACCCAGGCGCTAACGGCTTCCCGTGATCGGGCTCTGGTGTTAGGCGCATGCCTCGGGGCGGACACGCGCCAGGGCGTTGCGGGAGCCGATCGACATGCAACCGGACGAAGTGCGCGAACTCAACCGCGTCGGCTGGAATCGGCGGGTCGAGGCGCAGGATATCTGGACACGTCCGGTCTCACCCGGGCGCATCCGCCGGGCCCGGGCCGGCGAATGGTCCGTCGTCCTGACCCCGAACAAGCCGACGCCACGGGAGTGGTTCGGGGAAATCGCGGGCAAGGACGTGCTTTGCCTAGCGAGCGGCGGGGGGCAGCAAGGGCCTGTGCTCGCAGCTGCGGGCGCGCGGGTGGTGGTGTTTGACGCGTCTTCCTCCCAACTCTCCCAAGACGATGTCGTGGCTCAGCGCGAGGGCCTCTCCCTAACCACCGTGCAAGGCTTCATGCATGACCTCTCCGCCTTCACGGAGGCCCAATTCGACCTCATATTCCATCCGGTCTCCAACCTTTTTTCGCCGGATATCCTGTCGGTCTGGAAGGCGTGTCATCGGGTCTTGAGGCCAGGGGGGATCCTGCTGGCCGGCTTCATGAACCCCATGGTCTATGTCTTCGACACCCAGGCTGAGCCGGGCGACGACATGGTCGTAAAGTTCGCCCTGCCCTATTCCGACGTCGCGGATCGTCCGCCGGAAATACTGCGTGAGATGATCGAACGGGACCACACGGTGGAGTTCAGCCATACGCTGGAGGAGCAGATCGGCGGGCAACTCGCGGCGGGTTTCGTCCTGACCCACATGTTCGAGGACCGCGACTTCGAAGACCGCGAGAGCGGGCCGACCGGGCGCTCGCGGTACTTCCCGACCTGCATGGCCACCCGTGCCGTGAAAACCTAGCCCGCCCGTATCGCCGGGGATCCGGTGACAAGGGAAATCCCGTGACGGGCCAGCATTAGGCCCCGGAGGGAGCCCGAGGATGAACTTGTCAGACGCCGAAGCTGCGAACAGAGCACTTCAGCCTGACGCCCTCGCGGGCGTCGCTCGGGCGTGGGGCTTCGAGACGGTCTCGCCCCTACGCCGGCTGGGGGGCTATAGTTCGCTGAACCTGTTGGTCTCGGCGGACCAAAGGCAACTCGTACTGAAGCGCACCACCCAAGCCCAGGAGGTGCCGATCGCCCGGGCGGACTACCAGACCTACGCCCCCTCCCCCTCCAGCGCCTTCCGCACATGCTCCGGATCGCGCGCAATCACCGCGAGATAGGCCCTCGCAGGCTGGTCGGGCTGTGAACGCCCCTGCTCCCAGTCCCGCAGGGTACCGAGGGGGATGTGGTAGCGCGAGGCGAACTCTTCCTGGGTCAGGGAGAGTGCGCGGCGCAGGGTGCGCACGCGTGCAACGGGCTTGAGGCCGGCGAGCGATTGAGCGGTCAGCGGAGGATTGTCCGGATCGGCCTCAGCGGCGGCGAGCGCTTCCGCCTCCGTCATCGCCTTCGGTTTCGCAGGCTTCACGATGGACTCGCGGCCGCTGCGTACGCGGGTGAGCGCGCCGTCAGCGGCCATTTTCACGAAAATATCGGTCTTGCTCATACCTTGTCGCCCTGCGTGCTGAGATCAGGCGGATACGGCTCTCGCGTTCGGTATACGCTACGACCAGAACGGTTCCGTCCGCCATTCCCAGGAGGATCAAGCGGACTTCTCCGTAGTCCTCCCGGTCGTCGATCCATTCGACTCCGAGCGGATCCCGAAACGCCGCCGCCGCAAACTCGAAGCTTACCCCGTGTTTGCGGAGGTTTTCGGCGGCCTTCGCGTCATCCCATTCGAACTCGATCATCGACTACGGGTTACCCGTAGTTTCGTCAAGCCGCAAGGCGGTGCGAGGGGTCAGGATGAATACCGTGACCTTTCACCCTATCCTTGACTTCCCCCGGGGCGGTCCCCTCCTCTGCTCGCCTGATTTCAGACGCTGGGAGGAACCGCATGCTGCTCGTGGACATCAAGGATCAAGTCGCCCTGGTCACCCTCAACAGACCCGACGCCATGAACGCCCTGAGCCGGGCGCTGAGGGCCGAGCTGCACGCGACGCTGCAGCGGCTGGACGCGGACCCGGCGGTGAAGGTGATCGTCCTGACCGGCGCGGGTGAGCGGGCCTTTACCGCCGGGCTGGACCTGAAGGAGCTGGGCAGCGATCCGGACGGGCTGAGGGCGGCGAACGCCACCGAGCCCTCGGAGAACCCGGCCTGGGCGGTGATCGCCTGCCGCAAGCCGGTGATCGGGGCCATCAACGGGGTGGCCATCACCGGCGGGTTTGAGGTGGCCCTGGCCTGCGACGTGCTGATCGCCTCCACCAATGCCCGGTTCGCCGACACTCACGCCCGGGTGGGCATCACGCCGGGCTGGGGGCTTTCGCAGAAGCTGTCGCGGCTGATCGGACCCTACCGGGCCAAGGAACTGAGCCTGTCGGGCAACTTCCTGGATGCGCGGACCGCCGAGGCCTGGGGCCTGGTCAACCGGGTGGTGGCGCCGGAGGACCTGGTGCCCACGGCCCTTAAGCTGGCCGCGGACATGGCGACCATCGATGTCGACATGCTGGTCACCTACAAGGGCATGATCGACGACGGCTATGAGACCACCCTGCGCCAGGGCCTGGAGCTGGAGCAGTCCCGCTCCACCGCCCACAACCGCCAGGTCACCCCGGAGGCCGTCGAGGCCCGCCGGGCGGGCATCCAGGCGCGGGGGCGTACGCAGTAGGGACGGCGGGGTCGGCTGAGAGGCCGTTGACCCCCTCCGTCGCGCTGCGCGCGCCACCTCCCCCTTGGGGGAGGAATTATGAGCGCCAATTGCTCCACCTTAGGGGGAGCTGTCGGCGAAGCCGACTGAGCGGGTCAACGGCCCCTCGGCTGACACCTCCGTCCCGGGAATCAGAAAGGGCGCGGGGCCTTTCGGCGCCGCGCCCTGGAATTCTGTCGCTTCGGAAAGACCTAGTCTTCCTTGGGCGTGATGACCTGGCGGCCCTTGTACATGCCGGTCTTCAGGTCGATGTGGTGCGGGCGCTTCAGCTCGCCAGTTTCCTTGTCCTCAACGTAGTTGTTGGCCCCCAGGGCATGATGCGAGCGACGCATGTTGCGGCGTGAGGGGGAAGTTTTGCGCTTAGGAACGGCCACGGGAGACTCTCTCTGGCGGACAGGGAATAAACGGCCTCGGAAACCGGAGCGCGTCAAGGTGGGCGCTTATGCCCCAATCGTGCGGGGGATTCAAGCCGGGGGCGCCTGGAACCCCTTAGCCCTGCAGGACGCGCCCTGCCTCGCCGACGCGTTGCGGGAGAGAACTTGTCCGCCGTAGCGCGATACGCTACGTTTGCAAGGGATGATCCAGAGCTGGAAATCACCGGAGGCGCGGGAGGTGTTTGAGGGTCGGGTGCCGAAGGGGTTTCCCCCGGATCTCACCCGGGCCACGCGCCGCCGGCTCGGCTACCTGCACGCCGCCCTGCGGCTGGAGGACCTGAAGGCCCCGCCGGGGAACCGCCTCCTTCCCCTGACCGGAGACCGGCAGGGCCAACACTCGATCAGCGTGAACGACAAGTTCCGGATCTGCTTCGTCTGGACCCCGGAGGGGCCCTCGGAGGTTGAGTTCGTGGACTACCATTGAACCCGGAGGACAGGATGACAGGCGGCTACGACTACACTGACTTCGCCACTCCGGCGCCCCATCCGGGCGAGGCCCTGCGGGAGGACTTCCTGCCGGGATACGGCCTGACTGCTGGCGCGCTCGCCCGGGCCATGGGACTGCGCGACCGGACCCGGATCGAGCGCCTGGTGCGGGAACAGCAGTCGGTGACCGCCGACACCGCCCTGCGGCTCGGCAAGGTCTTCGGAACCACGCCCGAGTTCTGGATTCACCTGCAGGCGGCGCACGACCTGTCAAAGGCCGCGATCCTGGCGCGGGACGAACTTGCAGCGATCACTCCGGTCATCGCTGCCTAGACGTCCCGGGGCTTTCCAAGGGCACCTGCTCCCCTGACCTGACCCCCGGTCTCAGACCAGCCGGCTACGGTCCTTGGCGGCGCCGATGAAGCTGGTGAAGAGGGGGTGGGGGTCGAAGGGGCGGCTCTTCAGTTCGGGGTGGAACTGGACGCCGACGAACCAGGGATGGTCGGCGCGCTCGCAGATCTCGGGCAGGACGCCGTCGGGGGACAGGCCGGTGAAGGCCAGGCCCGTGGCCTCGATGGCCTGCCGGTAGCGGATGTTGACCTCGTAGCGGTGGCGGTGGCGTTCGCTGATGTGCTCGGCGCCATAGATGGCCGCCACCCGGGAGCCGGGGGTGAGGACGGCGTCGTAGGCGCCCAGGCGCATGGTGCCGCCCAGGTCATCGCCCTCGAGGCGGGTTTCACGGGCGTTCCCCCGGGTCCATTCCGTCATCAGGCCGACAACAGGCTGGGCGCTGGGCCCGAACTCGGTGGAAGAGGCCTCGGTCAGGCCGGCCAGGTTCCGGGCCGCCTCGATCATGGCCATCTGCATGCCGAAGCAGATGCCGAAATAGGGGATCTGGTGCACGCGGGCGAACTGGATGGCGCGGATCATGCCGCCGGCGCCCCGTTCCCCGAAGGCGCCGGGCACCAATACGCCGTGGACTCCGGCCAGCCGCTCGCCGATCAGGGCCTCGTCGTGCTCGAAGGTCTCGCCCTCGATCCAGTCGAGGCGCACACGCACATTGCTGGCCAGGCCGCCGTGGACCAGGGCCTCGACCAGCGACTTGTAGGCGTCGGTCAGGCCCGTGTACTTGCCGACAATGGCGATGGTGACCTCGCCGTCGGGGTGGGCCATGCGGTCGGATACCCTTTGCCAGCCGGACAGGTCGGGCTCGGGGGCGGTTCCCAGAAGGCCGAAGACGTCGAGCACTTCCCGGTCGAGGCCCTGCTCGTGATAGTCGATGGGCACGGCGTAGATGTTGGGCGAGTCCATGGCCTGGATGACCGCGCCTTCCCGCACATTACAGAACTGGCCGATCTTGCGGCGCTCGGGCGCCGGGATGGGCTGCTCGCAGCGGCACAGCAGGATGTCAGGCTGGATGCCGATGGACCTCAGTTCCTTGACGGAGTGCTGGGTTGGCTTGGTCTTCATCTCCCCGGCCGTCTTGACGTAGGGCAAGAGGGTCAGGTGGATGTAGCAGGCCATACCCCGGGGCAGCTCCTGGCCCAGCTGGCGGATGGCCTCGAAGAAGGGCAGGCCCTCGATGTCGCCCACCGTGCCGCCGATCTCGACCAGGACGAAGTCGACGCCCTCACCCGGATCGGACAGGACGAAGGCCTTGATCTCGTCGGTTACGTGCGGAATGACCTGGACCGTCGCCCCGAGATAGTCGCCGCGGCGCTCCTTCTCGATGATGGTCTTGTAGATCTGGCCGGTGGTGATGTTGTCCCCCCGGGCGGCGTTGACCCCGGTGAAACGCTCGTAGTGGCCCAGGTCGAGGTCGGTCTCGGCACCGTCCTCGGTCACGAAGACCTCGCCATGCTGGTAGGGGCTCATCGTCCCCGGATCGACGTTCAGGTAGGGGTCGAGCTTGCGCAGGCGAACGCGATAGCCGCGCGCCTGGAGGAGCGCGCCGAGTGCTGCGGAGGCGAGACCTTTTCCCAGGGAGGAGACCACGCCGCCGGTGATGAAGATGTACCGGGTCATGGGCGTCCAGTTAGCCGCGATTCGCCCGTCCTTGCAGACCGGCGGTAGCGCTCACCTGTGGATGATCCCTACTTCGGGGCGGCGGGGGGCGGTGTCGCGGGCTGGGCGGGTGCCATGCCGAAGGGGTCCACGGTGGGCCGGGGAGCTTCGAAGGGCGCCGGCGCAGGCGCGGGTGCCGAGGCCGGAGCCTGGGACGGAGCCGGCGTGGCGGGGACCTGCTGGGCCTTGAGGGCTTCGGGGGACAAACCTTCCACCTTGACCCGGTCGACGACCGAGCTGGAGGCCTTGTCGCGGCCGGTGACCACGGTCAGGGCCAGGCTCAGGACGAAGAAGGCCGTACCGAGGATCCAGGTCGTCCGGGTCAGGAGATCGCCCGCCCCGCGTGCGGTCATGAAGTTCGAGCTTCCGCCGCCCATGCCCAGGGCTCCGCCCTCGGAACGCTGAAGGAGCACAACAACCGCAAGGCAGACGCTGACGATGATTTGAAGGGTGAGCAGAAGCCCGAGCATGATCGACCCGCAGGATCTGGCCGGGAACCCGGCCGGGAAGCTGGGTCATCTAGCATCGGCCGAGCGCGGTTTCCAGTCCACGCGGCGCCGAAACCGGGCCTGGGGGCTTCACCCTGCCCCGGCGATGATCCCGAGGAAGTCGACAGACTTGAGGGAGGCCCCGCCCACGAGGGCGCCGCCGACCTCGGATGCGGACAGGATCTCGGCCGCATTGCCGGGCTTGACCGAGCCGCCGTAGAGGATGGGTGCCCGGGCTCCCGGCGCCCCGAGGACCGCGGACATTTCGGCCCGGACCGCCGTGTGAATCTCCTCGATCTGCGCTGTAGTGGGCGTCAGGCCTGTCCCGATGGCCCAGACCGGCTCGTAGGCCACGGAGAAGGCTCGCCCGGCCAGGGCCTGGGGCAGGGAGCCGCGGACCTGGGCGGAAACGACGGCGACCGCCCTCCCCGCCTCGCGCTCGGCGAGGGTCTCGCCCACGCAGATGATGGGCTCCAGGCCCGCCCTGAGGGCAGCCTCGACCTTGGCGGCGACCAGGGCGTCGGTCTCGCCGTAGCCTGAGCGACGTTCGGAATGCCCCAGAATGACCAGGACAGCCCCAGCCTCTGAAAGCATTTCGGCGGAGACGTCGCCGGTGAAGGCGCCCGACGCCTCGGCCCGGCAGTCCTGGCCCCCGACCAGGACTGGGGAGCCTGAAAGGGACCGGGCCATGCGCTCGACCAGGGTCGCCGGCGGGCAGAGCCCGACCCGGACCCCAGGACCGCCCGAAGAGCTACCCAGACCTGCCGCTACGGCCTGCGCCTCGGCCAGGGAGGTGCCCAGTCCGTTCATCTTCCAGTTGCCGACAATCAGCTTGCCCACGTCGCCGTCTCCGTCCGCACGTCTCAAGTTCCGCTGTTGGGCCGATACGACAAGGCGGGGCGGCTGTCACCCGCCAGCCGAGGCCAAGCTTGCCGCACCTTGTGGCGAGGCTCTATACCCCCCTTGAAAAGCGCCCGTTGTCCGGGCCGGGAAGGATCTCATGCTCGCCGCCATCCGCGTCTTCGCCAAATCCTGGGTCGCCGCCGTCCTCATCGGGCTTCTGATCCTCAGCTTCGCCGTCTGGGGCGTCAGCGACGTCTTCAAGACCCGCGCCAGCGATGAAGTGGTGCAGGCGGGAGGCCGCGGCATCACGCAGGCCGAGTTTCGGACGGAATGGGACCGGGCCAAGGCAAACCTCGAAGTCCAGTCCGGCCAGCCGATCAGCAATGAGGTGGCGGTGGAGAACCGGTTCGATTCCCGGGTGCTGGAAATGCTGGCCG
Source organism: uncultured Alphaproteobacteria bacterium (assembly GCA_903912465.1). Classification (GTDB taxonomy): domain Bacteria; phylum Pseudomonadota; class Alphaproteobacteria; order Caulobacterales; family Caulobacteraceae; genus Phenylobacterium. The sequence continues at coordinate 10,689 of CAIWHQ010000042.1, forward strand.
ACCGTGAATCCATGGCCGCCATGGTCGACAGGATCGGGCTGAAGCCGGCGGACAGCCTGATTACCCGGGAAATCCAGCGGATCCCCGCCTTCTTCGACCAGGTGTCCGGCAGGTTCGACAAGCGTCTCTACGAGGAGGCGCTGGCGCGCAATAATCTGACGGCCCCCGACTTCGAGCAGAGCGTTCGGGACGATATCGCCCAGTCGCACATGGCCGCCGGTCTGGTGGACGGGCTGAGGCCGCCCCGGGCCTATGGTGCCCTGGCCGTGGTCTTCGCCCAGGAGGCCCGGGACGTCTCTGCCTTTGCGGTCGGGCCGCCCTCCGTGACGCCTCCCGCGCCCCCCACCGAGGCCCAGCTCGCCGCCTTCATGAAGGAAAACGCCGATCGCCTGATGCGTCCGGAGTTTCGCGTCCTGAGCGTGGTGCGCTTCAGCGCGGAGAAGTTTGCCGGCTCGGTAACGGTGAGCGAGGCAGACATCCGCAAGCAGTTCGATTTCCGGAAGGACTCCCTGAACAGGCCGGAGACCCGGTCCCTGGTCCAGATCCCGGCCCGGGACGCAGCC
>CAIWHQ010000043.1 GCA_903912465.1 uncultured Alphaproteobacteria bacterium
ACCGGGTTGAGGCCCAGCCTTTCCGCCACCGAGGCCCGGGTCAGGACCAGGGCCGCCGCCCCGTCCGAGATCGAACTGGCGTTGGCCGCCGTAATGGCGCCGTCCCGGGCGAAGGCCGGCTTCAGGGTCGGGATGCGGGCGGGATCGGCCCGGCCGGGCTGCTCGTCCCGGTCGATCCGCTCGGTCCCCTTCCGGCCGGCGACGTCCACGGCCACCATCTCGCGGTCAAAGGCACCTGAGGCCTGGGCGGCGAGGGCGCGCTCCAGGGAGCGGATTGCGAAGGCGTCCATGGCCTCCCGGCCGACCTGGTGGGCCCGGGCCGTCTCCTCGGCGAAGGACCCCATCAGCCGCCCCGGCTCGTAGGCGTCCTCAAGCCCGTCCAGGTACATGGAGTCCGACACGACGTCGTGGCCGATGCGCGCCCCGCCCCTGTGCTTGGCCAGCAGGTAGGGGGCGTTGGTCATGCTCTCCATGCCGCCCGCCACGATGATGTCGGCGCTGCCCGCCGCGAGGGCGTCGTGGGCAAGGATCGCCGCCTGCATGCCCGAGCCGCACATCTTGTTGACGGTCGTCGCCTGGCAGGACTGGGAGAGGCCTGCGCCGAGGGCGGCCTGGCGGGCTGGTGCCTGGCCAAGGCCGCCAGGAAGAACGCAGCCCATGTAGATCTGCTCTACGGATCCCGGGTCGACGCCGGCCCGCTCCACGGCGGCGCGGACGGCGGCGGCACCCAGGTCGGTGGCACGGGCACCGGACAGGACGCCCTGGAAACCGCCCATGGGCGTGCGGGCGAGAGCGGCGATGACGACGGGGTCGGAGGTCTGGGTCATGGGCTCATCCTACAACCCCCGCTCGAGGCCGGGAACGGCCCGATTTGGGTTCCGGGGCCGGGCGCCCCATACTGCAGCGAAGCAACCGGAGAAGAGCCATGGGCATTGGTGAGTTCCTGATCACCCTTCTGGCCGGGGTGGGCCAGCTTGTCGGAATCCGGGCCGGGACCGAGCAACCCCCCTACGAGGTCGTGGGCCAGGTCGGCGAAGCCGAGATTCGCCGCTACGCCCCCCAGATCGCCGCAGAGGCCATTGTCGAGGGGCCGGTGGAAACCGCCCGGAACGAGGGATTCCGGCGCGTCGCCGGCTACATCTTCGGCGATAACACCGCGAAGACCTCCGTGGCCATGACGGCGCCGGTGGTCCAGGGTCGCGAGTCCTCCGGCGGCTCCCAGTCCATCGCCATGACGGCACCGGTCGTCCAGGCCAGGGCGGGAAACAGCGAATCCATCGCCATGACCTCCCCCGTCGTCCAGAAGCCGGCGGGCGGCGAATCCTGGTCGATCCAGTTCATCATGCCGTCGAAGTACACGATGGCGACCCTGCCCCAGCCGAATGATCCCCGCGTGCGCCTGGTCGAAATCCCCGCGCGGACTTTCGCCGTGGTCAGGTTCTCCGGCCTTGGAAAGGCGGAGGCCGTCGCCAACCACGAAAAGGTCCTGGACGCCGCCCTGGCCGGATCGGCCTGGCGCGCTTCGGGCGAGGCCGTGACCTGGTACTACGACCCGCCCTGGACCATGCCCTTCATGCGCCGCAACGAAGTGGCCCGGCCCGTGGAACCGGCTACTTCAGCGCCTGTTCGATGAAGCCGCCGCCGAGGACCCGGTTCGGGTCCTCCGCGGCATAGAGGACGCAGGCTTGGCCGGGGGAGACCCCGTACTCCGGCGCGTCGAAAATCACCCTCGGCTCACCCGCCTCCAGGCCCAGGTGCGCCGCCACTGGCTCGGCGGTCGAGCGCACCCGCGCCAGGACCGGCCGCTCCGCTGCGGAGGCGAGTTCCAGCCCGGCCTCGTCGCCCAGCCAATTGATCTCCTTCAGCGAGACCGCCCGGGTCGCCAGGGCCTCCCGGGGGCCCACCAGGACACGGCGCGTTGCGGCATCAATGCCCACGACGTAGAGCGGATCGCCAACGGCAACGCTCAGCCCGCGCCTCTGGCCGATGGTGTACCGGGTCACGCCCTCGTGGCGGCCGAGGACCCGTCCATCCAGGTGCACGATGTCACCGGGCTCGGCCCCCTGGGGACGCAGGCGGTCAATGACCGTCGTGTAGCGCCCCTCGGGCACAAAGCAGATGTCCTGGCTGTCGGGCTTGTCGGCTACGGCGAGGCCCAGCTCCAGGGCCAGGGCGCGCACCTCGGCCTTGGGCAGGCCGCCGAGGGGGAAGCGCAGGTAATCGAGCTGGTCGCGGGTCGTGGCGAACAGGAAA
>CAIWHQ010000044.1 GCA_903912465.1 uncultured Alphaproteobacteria bacterium
GCCGGTCCTGAGCGAGGCGCCCATGCCTTCGGCGTGATCCTCGGCGTGGACGATCCTCAGACGGGCACCGGCCTGCCGGTCCCGGCCCCAGTCCCGGACGGCTTCCGCCACCGGCCCGGCGTCTGCCCCGGTAACGACCACGATCGGGTCGGAGGCGCTGGCCAGGGCTGCGTCGAGGGCACCCTCGACCAGGGGCCTTCCCCGCCAGGCGGCCAGAAGCTTCCCGCCGCCGAACCGGCGTCCGGCGCCTGCGGCGAGCACGATGGCTGCGTATCCTGGCCGCACCGGCGCCTGCGCCCCTGTCATGTTCTGCAATCCCCGCTTATGTTGCCCCGGCATGACGCCCCTCGACACAGCGCCCGCCGTCCGGTCCCGGCCCCTCCTGGTGGACGGGTTTGGCCGCGCCGTCACCTATCTGAGGGTGTCGGTGACGGACCGCTGCGACCTTCGCTGCGTCTACTGCATGTCCGAACATATGACCTTTCTGCCCAAGGCGCAGGTCCTGACCCTCGAGGAACTCGAGCGGCTCACGGGCGCCTTCATCGACCTCGGGGTCCGCAAGGTCAGGATCACCGGTGGCGAGCCCCTGGTGCGCAAGGGGGTGATGGACCTGCTTCGCGCCCTGTCCCGGCGCATGGGTCCGGAGGGCCTGGATGAACTGACGCTGACGACCAACGGAACCCGCCTGGCCGAGTTCGCCGGGCCGCTCTACGAGGCGGGCGTTCGGCGGGTCAACGTGTCCGTCGATACCCTGGACCCGGAGCGTTTCCGCCGTCTGACCCGGGGCGGGGACCTCGGGCGTGTTCTCGCCGGGCTCGAGGCGGCCCGGGCCGCTGGCCTCTCGGTGAAGATCAACGCCGTCGCCCTGCAGGACGACAACGCCGCCGACCTGCCCGACCTCATCGCCTGGGCCCACGGCCAGGGCTTTGACGCCACCCTGATCGAGGCCATGCCCATGGGCGAGATCGACGTGGACCGGACAGACCAGTTCCTGTCCCTCAAGACCGTGCGGGAAGGTCTCGAGAGCTTCTGGACCCTCGAGGACCTCGACCTGACCACCGGCGGACCCGCGCGCTATGTGCGGGTTGCGGAGACCGGCGGTCGCCTCGGGTTCATCACGCCGCTGAGCCACAATTTCTGCGAGCTCTGCAACCGGGTCCGGCTGACCTGCACCGGCACCCTGCACACCTGCCTGGGCCGGGAGGACGCCAGCGACCTGCGCGCTGTCCTGCGGGCCGGCGCCGGCGAGGCGGAGCTGCACGACGCCATCCGGGCCGCCATCGGCGCCAAGCCCCAGGGCCACGACTTCCATATCGGCCGGGACGCTCCGCCTTCGGTGCAACGCCACATGTCGACCACGGGAGGCTGAGGGTGGCCAGGGTCCTCCTGTTCGGGCGGCTCGCCGATCTTGCCGGCTGGCGGGAACGCGACATCCCTGCGGCCAGCCTGGCGGCCCTGAGGGGGATTCTCGCCGCCGAGGATCCCGCCCTCTTCGAGGCCCTGCAGGCGCCCGCCGTCCGGACGGCCGTGGACCAGACGCTGGTGAACCTGGACGTGGACCTGCGCCCCGACTCCGAGGTTGCCTTCCTGCCGCCGATGAGCGGAGGCTGACCGGTGATACGACTGGTCCAGGCCCCCTTCGACCCGGGCGAGGCCCTGGGCGAATTCTGCCGGGACCGTACTGAGACCGGCGCCGTGGCCAGCTTCACCGGCCTTGCCCGGGCCGAGAGCGGCCGGACTGACATCCTGGAGCTGGAGGCCTATCCCGGCTTCACCGAGCGAGAGATCGCCCGGCATGAGGCTGCGGCGCGGGAGCGGTTCGGCCTCCAGGACACCCTGATCCTCCACCGCACCGGCCCGATCTCGCCCGGCGAGGCCATCGTCTTCGTCGCTGCGGCGGCGTCCCACCGCCGCGCCGCCTTCGAGGCCTGTGACTTCCTGATGGATTACTTGAAGTCCCGGGCGCCCTTCTGGAAGAAGGAAACCGGCCCGGACGGCGCACGCTGGATCGAGCC
>CAIWHQ010000045.1 GCA_903912465.1 uncultured Alphaproteobacteria bacterium
AGAACCCGGTTTTCACTGCCGACGTCTGGGCGACAGCCTGGGCAGCTTTCTGCGCCGCGAGTAGGCCCGCCGCGGCCTCGTAGGGTCTCAGGAGCAATCGGTAGATGTCGTCGGCGAAGGCGAAACAGACGATGAAGGCCAGGACGACGGCGATGAGCGACCGGACCAGGCGCTGCCGAAGCTCGACCAGATGGTCGAGGAGCGGTGCCCGCGAGGCTTCGATCTCGTCTTCGGGTTGATGCGGCTCGCTCATTCCGGCGCTCCCGCAGGCTTGCGGCGACGGCGGGGCTTGGGCGTAGCCGGCACTTCGGGTGGCAGCTCCGAAGCGACTGAGGGTTCAGGAACCGGGTCCGCGATCTCGACGGGGACCCCGCCCATGGGTGGGTGAAACTGGATGTCGGAGCCCTGCAGGCTGTCGCCGATCTCCCGGAAGACCTGGTTCACGTCAGCGGTCTCGCTGGTCAGGAGGTCGCCCTGCGAACGCCGCATGGCTTCGACCTCCTGGCGCAGTTCATCAAGTTCGGACTGACGGGCCATGTCATCAAAGCTGGCCCGGAACTCCGCCGCCATGGCGCGCAGCCGGGCGAGCCACTGCCCCAGCTTCCGGAGCATGATCGGCAGGTCCTTCGGCCCCACGACGAGGAGGGCGACGGCCGCAATCACGAGATACTCAAGCCCGCCGACTTCGGGAAGCATGACCAGGTCCTAGCAGTGCACCCACGCCGGCGGCCTGGGTTGTGATCCGGCGGGACCGTTAGCCCTTCGGCTCTTCCTTGGACGACTCGACCTTGGCCGCCGGGGTGTCCGAGGCCGGTGTACCCCCGAGGCCAGCGTCCTTAAGCCCGTCCCGGAAGGCACGGATACCCTTGCCGGCGTCTCCCATGAGGCCAGAGAGCTTACCCCGCCCACCGAAGAGCACGAGGACGACAAGGGCCACTAAAATCCAGTGGATCGGAGTAAATGCGCCCACGATGATACCCCTCAAAGGAACAGCGCGCCCGGTCGGGCTGCCACAACGCCATATAGGCGCACTGCCCGCCCCTCGCCAAGGGTCAGGCGGCGCCAGACTTCCCATCTCCAGCCTCGGAAGGCTCGCCGAGGAAGTCCATGTGGAACTCGGGTGCGTCCTCCCCCTCCTCGATCGGATCCTCGTCGGGCGTCTCGGCGCCCGGGGTGGGGATACTGAAGTCGGCCGGGAGGTCGAGGCTGAGGAGGCCCGCCGCACGCATGTCGGCGGCCCCTGGCAGGTCTGCGAGGCTGGCGAGGCCGAAGTGTTCGAGGAAGGCGTCCGTCGTGCCGTAGGTGACCGGGCGCCCGGGCGTGCGGCGTCGGCCGCGCATGCGAACGAGGCGCAGTTCAAGCAGGACGTCGAGGGTTCCGCGACTGGCCTGAACACCCCGGACCGCCTCGATCTCTGCCCGGGTCACCGGCTGATGGTAGGCGATGATGGCCAGGGTCTCCTGGGCAGCCCGGGACAGCCGTCGCGGTTCCTCCCGTTCGATGGTCATCAGGAAGGCGAGGTCCGTCGCGGTCTGGAAGCGCCACCGGTCGGCGACGCAGACCAGTTCGACGCCGCGCCCTGCATAACGGGTGCGGAGGTCGGCCACTGCCCGCTCCACATCGGAGCCCTCGGGCAGTCGACCTGCGATGTCGTCGAGACTGAGGGGACCGGCCGCAGCGAACAGGAGGGCCTCGACCCGGCGCTCGGTCTCCGACGCCTCAGGCGGCTCGGGAAGGGCTTGGTCGGGGCTCACTCCCGGCCTCCGGGACGGGTCCGCAGGTAGATGTCGGCGAAGGCCTCAAGCTGGCGGGCCTCAAGGGCGCCTTCACGGACCAGTTCGAGGCTGGCCGAGAGGGTCGAGGCCACATAGGAGGCGCGGCTAGGTGCGGTCTCCGCATCGGAATGCATCGGCGGACGGGGCGCCACACCGGCCAGCGGGGTCCATCGGCCGAGTTCCGGAAGCAGGCCCCGCAGCCGGTCCCTCGCCGCTTCAAGGGCGTAGGCCTTGGGCGGGGTCGGCTGGTAGCTGCGGGTGTCGCTCCTCCGCCTCTGCGTCACATAGGCCTGCATGAGGGCGTAGAGATCGCCCTCCAGGCGCGTCGAGGGCAGGATCCTCAGGGCGTCCGGGTCGCCCCGCACAAAAACGTCCCGTCCCAGCTGGGGCCGGGCGCGCAGGGTCTCGGATGCGCGGCGCATGGCGTCGAGCTTGGCGAGGCGGAAGGCCAGCTGGGCGGCGACCTCCTCGGCCGGTGCCTCCTCTGCCTGGGGGCGCTCGGGACGAGGCAGGAGAAGGCGGGATTTCAGGAAGGCCAGCCAAGAGGCCATGACGAGGTAGTCCGCCGCCAGGACGAAGCTGTGCCGTCGAGCCTGCTGGACGAAGACCAGGTACTGGTCGGCCAGGCGGGTCACCGAGATCCGGAGCATGTCCACCTTCTGGCTGCGGGCCAGGGCGAGCAGGACATGCAAAGGCCCTTCATAGCCATCGACGTCGACGATCAGCGACTCGCCATCCTGCGCCGCACCCTCTGCCGCTTCGAAGTCGAGGCGCGGCTGGAAGCCGTCCGCGTCGCTCATGGCCAGACACCCGCGAGCAGGGCCTCGAACCGGGCTTCAGCCTCGGCGCGGTCCAAGGGTTCCGGGCGGCGGGGAATGCGCGCCAGGGCTGCATCGGCCCGGCGGGCCGCCTTGCCGGACAGGGACCGGACGCCGGCTGCAACCGCCTTCATCTCGGCCATGTCGCCATTGCAGTGGAGGACAACGTCGCAACCTGCGGAAAGGCTGCGTCGGGCGCGCTCGGTCAGGGTTCCAGACAGCGCCTTCATGGACAGGTCGTCGCTCATGACCAGGCCCGAGAAGCCGAGACGGCGCCGCAGGACCCCCTCGATCACCGCCCGGGAGGTCGTTGCCGGCCGCCGGGGGTCGAGGGCCCGGTAGAGCACATGGGCGGTCATGGCCAGGGGCATGTCCGACAGGGCCTCGAAGGGCGCGAAGTCGATCGCTTCCAGGCTGTCGGCCGAAGCCTCGACCACGGGAAGGTCGAAATGGCTGTCCGCGGCGGCGCGCCCGTGCCCGGGGATGTGCTTGATCACCGGCAGCACACCGCCGGCGATCAGGCCCTCGGCCACCGCCCGGCCCAGGCGGGACACGGTTTCCGGAGTCGACCCATAGGCGCGGTCACCGATGATGTCGTGGGCACCGGGCTGGGGCACATCAAGAACGGGCGCACAGTCGACATTGACCCCAAGCCGGAAAAGGTCGTCGGCCATCAGCCGGGCACCAAGCCTCGCCGCCTCGCGTTGGGTCTCCGCGCCCCCCGAAAGGCGGCCGAAGACACCGCCGGGCGGATAGCGGCGCCAGTGCGGCGGGCCGAACCTCTGGACGCGCCCGCCCTCCTGGTCGATCAGGACCGGGGCGTTGTCGCGCCCGACCGTAGCCCTCAGGGCGTCAATGAGGCGGCGGACCTGGTCCGGAGACTGGATGTTCCGGGCGAAGAGGATGAACCCCCAGGGCTGGACGTCCCGGAAGAAGGCCGCCTCGGGGACCGAGAGTTCCGGCCCTTCACAACCGTAGATGGCCGCCGATGCGCTCATCTCACGAAGCACGACTTCCCGGCCGCCTTCAGCCGGTCGCAGAAGGCGGTCGCTGAGGCCCGGTCGGGGAAGCCCGTCACCGTGGTGCGGAAGAGGGTGGAGCCTTCGCGCTCGATTCTCTCGACCCGCTTGCCCCTGCCCTCGCCGCCAGCGCGGCTCACTGCAGCGCTCCATTCCTGGGCCGCAATGGCCTCGGACGAAAAGGCACCGATCTGGACAGCGGCTCCGCCGCCAGGGCTGGCAGGCGCCGGCGCGGGCTTGGTGGGGGGCTTTTCAGCGGGTTTCTCCGCAGGCTTCTGAGCAGGCTGGGCGGGCGGCGGCGCAGGCTTCGGAAGAACGGTCACAGGCGCGGGAGGCGGTGAGGCTGCGGCAGGTGGCGGGGTGACGGTTGTCGCGACGGAGGGCGCCTGCACTGTCGCCGGGGCGGGCGGCGGAGGAAGAACCTGGACCTGGGGCGCCGACGGCCTGGGAAGTGGCTGCTCTGGAGGCAGTGTGAAGTTGGGCTGGGACGGAGACGGCTCGCCCTCGGCCTGCTGGTAGATCTTCAGACCCGCCGCGGGGTCGACATCCGTCATCCCGCCAGCCGGGGGCGCTGCCCGCAGGTCGCCCACGGGAGTCCCGATGGTCTTCGGTGCCCGGGCACCCTGGGACAGGCCGCCCCGGTAGAAGGCGAAGATCGCCGCGGCCAGGGCCAGCAGGAGCAGGATGGACAGGATCAGGGTCAGGGGCGCGGGGCCCCTGCGCGCCGGCGCCTCGCGGCGATCAAAGGCGAGAGGCTCATCCTGCGGCGGCCCGCCGCGGCGATCGTAATCAGACATGGCCAGTCCTGTCCCTGAGCGCGCGAATCATCCGGATCCGGCGACCCGGGCACAGTCTAGCCGCCCAGGCGCGCCAGGCGCACCCCGACAAGCCAGCTCAGTTCCAGGCCTCCAGATGGAAGAGCCGCCTATGTTCCTCGATGGCGAAACGGTCCGTCATCCCGGCAATGTAATCACAGACCCGCCGCGCCCGGTCGGCCGCATCCCGGCCATCGATCGTGGCGAACACCTCGGCGGGCAGGACATCCGGTTCGCTCATGAACAGGGCGAACATCTCGGCGAGGATGCGGCGGGCCTGGCTGCGCGTCCGGTTGACCCGCCAGTGGCGGTACATGCGGGTCATCAGGAATTCGCGCAGGGCCCCCAGGTCCTCGAGCATGGGCCGGGAGAAGGCGACCAGGGCGTGGTCCAGGGCCCGGACGGCGTCGGCGGAATCGACCCGGGTCTGCGCTGCCCGCCGTCCCGTCTCGGCGATGACGTCTTCGACCATGGCCCCGATCATCCGGCGCACAGCCTCCATACGCACGATGCCGGCATCGACGTCGGGATAGTCCCGGCGCACCCCGTGCAGGATGGGGCCGATCAGGGGAACGTCGAGCAGGTCCTCCAGGCCGAACATACCAGCCACCACGCCATCATCCACGTCATGGTTGTTGTAGGCGATGTCATCGGCTAGGGCGGCCACCTGGGCCTCGGCCGAGGCCCAGCCTCCAAGTTCGAGGCTATAGTCCCTGTCGAATGCCGCCACGGCGCTCCAGGAGGGCCGTCCCAGCCGGGAGGTGACCGGGCCGTTGTGCTTGATGACGCCCTCAAGGGTCTCCCAGGTGAGGTTCAACCCGATCCAGAGCGGATAACGGCGCTCGAGTTCGGTTACCACCCGGAAGGTCTGGACGTTATGGTCGAACCCTCCGTAGGGCTGCATGGCGCTGTCCAGCTCGTCCTCGCCCGCATGTCCGAACGGCGGATGCCCCAGGTCATGCGCCAGGGCGATGGTCTCGGCGAGGTCGGCCTCCAGGCCCAGGGCCGTGGCGAGGGACCTGGCGATCTGGGCCACCTCGAGGGAATGGGTCAGGCGGGTGCGGTAGTGATCGCCCTCGTGGGCGACGAAGACCTGGGTCTTCTCCTTCAGCCGCCGGAAGGCCGAGGTGTGGATGATCCGGTCCCGGTCGCGGGCGAAGGGGGTCCGGGTGCGGCTCTCCGGCTCCTCATGTCGGCGCCCGCGGGAGGCGGCGGCGCTCTGCGCGAAGGGGGCTCGGACAACATTCATGCTTGGGATGGCTCCATGACGGCTGCCCCTTCCAAGGTGGCGCAACCGGGCTCATATAGAGCATCATGTCTACAGATGCAGTCCTCAACGCCCCGGACCTGTCCCTGACCGCCGCCGCCGCGCAGCGGATCGCCGACCTGTCGCGCCTGGAAGGCCGGCCCCTCATGCTCCGGATCGGGGTCGATGCCGGAGGGTGTTCCGGCTTCCAGTACCAGTTCGAACTTGTCGAGGCCGCCGCCCCGGACGACCGGAGGATCGAACGCGACGGCGCCGCCGCCCTGGTGGACGAGATCAGCCTGGTCCTCCTCAAGGGCTCCGAGATCGACTTCGTGGACGAGCTGGCGGGTGCAGAGTTCCGGATCCGGAACCCGAACGCCCGGTCCAGCTGCGGCTGTGGCGTCAGCTTCTCGATCTGACCCCGTGCGCATCGCCACCTGGAACGTCAATTCGGTCAACGCCCGCCTGGAGACCGTGCTGCGCTGGTTCGAGGCCGAGCGGCCCGACGTCGCCTGCCTGCAGGAGATCAAGTGCGTCGACGAGAAGTTCCCGGCAGAGGCCTTCGAGCGCCTGGGATACACCTGCGCCGTCCACGGGCAGAAGACCTACAACGGGGTCGCCCTCCTCAGCCGGACGCCGCTGGAGGATGTGACCCGGGGCCTTCCCGGCGATCCCTCCGACGAACAGGCCCGCTATATCGAGGCGGTGGTCTCCGGCCCGCAGCCGGTCCGCGTGGCCTCGATCTACCTGCCCAACGGTAATCCGGTCGCCTCGGAGAAATTCCCCTACAAGCTGGCCTGGATGGCGCGACTGCATCGCCATGCCGCCGGCCTGCTTCGGCATGAGGAGCCCCTCGCCCTGATGGGCGACTACAACGTCATCCCGGGCCCCCTGGACGCCGCCAACCCAGGAGACTGGAGCGACGACGCCCTCTTCCAGCCGGAAAGCCGCGAAGCCTACCGGTCCCTTCTGTGGAGCGGGCTGACGGACGCCTGGGCGGAGGTGGGGGACGGTGCCGGCGGCTATACCTTCTGGGACTACCAGGCCGGCGCCTGGCCGAAAAACAACGGTATCCGCATCGACCACGCCCTCCTCTCGCCCCAGGCGGCGGACCGGCTTGTGTCCTGCAGGATAGATCGTTCGCCCCGGGGCTGGGAAAAGCCCTCAGACCATACGCCCCTGATGATTGATCTGAATTTCAGCTGAGAATGCGCCAAAGTCGTCGGAATTAGTCGACATAGAAAGCATTCTCTATTTTTGATTTCCCGCGAATTTCTGGTTCTATATTCAGTTCATCTGTACCCTTCACGACGAAAATAGCGTCGATTTGTTTGGTCTGTTTCATTTTGGAACCTGCTGTTAATGAATGTTATTTATATTTTGTTAACCGGATAAACTGTTCCGACCGCCCCATTGATAAAGTGACGTCGCGGGTTTGTATGGTTAACGCTGTTTTTACTTAGTCCTGTTAACTTCTGTTAACCCCCGAAGGGTCATAGGCAGGCTGATCATCCGTGTCATTCCGACCCGAGGAAGCCGTCATGTCTCGCAAGATTTCGAAGCGCAGCAGCTCCATCGCCCTGGCAGCCATGGCGGGGGTCTCTCTCCTGGCCGTGCAGGCGCATGCGGCGTCGACCGCATCTTCGACCCAGACCAAGACGATCACCGCGCCGGCACCGCGGCCGATCAAGGCTTCCTGGGGTGACATCCAACCCTTCTGGGGTGACATTCAGCCACTGTGGGGCGACATCCAGCCCTTCTGGGGCGACATCCAGCCCTTCTGGGGTGACATCCAGCCCTTCTGGGGTGACATCCAGCCCTTCTGGGGTGACATCCAGCCCTTCTGGGGCGACATCCAGCCCTTCGAGACCACCTCGACCACAACCTCATCGAGCTCAAGTTCCAGTTCGACCGGCTCGGTGAACTTCTGGGGCACGCTTCCCGGCTACCGCGACGCCAAGGGCAAGGCCAACGGTGACAAGGTGGGAGACTTCTGGACGGATGCCGGTGATGAGTGGGAAGATCTCATGGGTGTCTGGGCCAAGGCCCAGAAGTCGGGATCGAAGTCGGATCTCAAAAAGGTGAGCTCCAAGGTCGGCGATCTGATGGAAGACGCCGAGGACTTCTGGGGCACCACCTATACGGCCCAGACCGGCAAGGCCTTCACCAGCGGCTTTGTTACGCCTCTGCTCGCCAAGTACGGCGTCACGACCTCCGACCCGGAGAGCTACTCCAAGCTCACCAAATCACAGCAGTCCATGCTGTTCATGGACCTCTATGACGGCCTGATGAGATACGCCAAGGCCGACCATGTGGACCACTGGATGGGAACGGTGCGCTGGAACCCACAGCTGACCCAGACCCAGGGCTCGGGGGCGGACACGGTGATCGGCCTGCTGGACTTCACCGTCCTGAACGGCTCGATCGTGAAGAACAATATCGTCAGCTATGGCGGTGCCTCCAAGTTCACCAACGGCCACGGGGCGGCTGTTGCCGGCCTGATGGTTGGGGCCCATGACGGGAAGGGCGTGATGGGAATCTCCCCGCGCTCCCGGGTCATCGCCTTCAATCCCTTCGACGAGACAGGGACTGCCGGCTGGGAAGATGTCGCCACCGGTGTCAAGATGCTGACCGCCAACCGGGCCAGCATTGTCAACATGTCCCTAGGTATCCCGGGAACCACCCTCGACCAGGGCTGGAATGGCGTCTTCAGCCGCTCCGACGTGTCAGGAACGGCGAAGAACAGCCTCTTTGTCGTGGCGGCCGGGAACCAGGGGGTGAGCCAGACAAAGGACATCGCCTGGAACTTCAAGACCAATCCGGAGATCCTGATCGTCGGTTCGGTGACCCTGGACGGCAAGATCTCGAACTTCTCGAACCGACCTGGAACCGCCTGCCTCCTTTCGGATGGC
>CAIWHQ010000046.1 GCA_903912465.1 uncultured Alphaproteobacteria bacterium
AGGTAGCGGCCTTCCCAGGCGATGGAGCGCAGGGCCGGCTCGGCATAGTCGCCGCCGATGGCGTCGTAGATGACGTCCGCGCCCTTTTCGCCGCAGGCCTCCTTGAACAGCTGGGACAGCTGCTGCTGGCCGTCGCGGTCAAAGGGGCCCCGGCCGTAGACCACGCCGGATTCGGCACCGTGACGGATGGCGAGGTCGACCTTTTCCAGGGTGGAGCAGGCAGCGATGACCCTGGCGCCCATGGCCTTGCCCAGCTCGACGGCCGCCAGGCCGACGCCGCCGGCCGCGCCGAGGACCAGCATGGTCTCGCCGGCCTTCAGGTGACCCCGGTCCTTGAGGGCGTGGTAGGAAGTGCCGTAGGTGAGGATGAAGGCAGCGGCCTCATCATAGGGCATGGCATCCGGGATCGGGGTCAGACGCCCGGCGGGGGCGACGATCTCCTCGACCAGGCCACCATGACCGATCTGGGCCAGGACGCGGTCGCCCACCTTCACCTCGGTGACGCCCTCGGCGATCTCGGTGACGATGCCCGAAACCTCGCCACCCGGGGCGAAGGGCCGCGGGGGCTTGGACTGGTACTTGTCCTCGATGATCAGGACGTCCGGGAAGTTGATGCCGACGGCCTTGACCTGGACGCGCGCCCCGCCCGGGCGGAGGGCGGGGGCGTCGATGTTCTCGATCACCAGGGTTTCGGGACCGCCGACAACCTTGCTCAGGACCGCTTTCATGTCTCTCTCCCCCAATTCTTGGCGCGCTTTGCGATGGCGGCGCACGCTAGCCCAGCCGACCGGCGCGCGGAAGCCGTCGGGGCCAAAGAATCAGCGGATTTGGCGGGCGCCCCGGCCTCGCCTATAGTCACACCTCCTGGTGCCGAGGCTTCCGTGACCATCACCCTTGATCTCTCCCGGTCCCGAGACGCCGCCGCCGCCCCGGCGCGGCGACAGAACCTGACGGGCCTGACCCGGCCGGCCCTTGTGGCCGCGCTGGAGGCGGGCGGCCTGGTGCAGGCCGGCAAGGCGAAGATGCGGGCCTCCCAGCTCTGGCGGTGGATGCACCATTACGGGGTCACCGACTTCGCCCTGATGACCGACGTGGCCAAGGAGCTGCGGGCAGCCCTCTCCGACGCCTACGACCTTTCGCGACCTGAGGTCGTCGAGCGCCAGGTCTCGGTAGACGGGACCCGGAAGTGGCTGATCCGCATGGCACCCGGCGTCGAGGTCGAGACCGTCTACATCCCGGACGTCGGCCGGTCTGGTGCCCTGTGCGTCTCCAGCCAGGTGGGCTGCACCCTCAACTGCACCTTCTGCCATACAGGCACCCAGCCCCTGGTGCGCAACCTGACCGCGGCCGAGATCGTCGCCCAGGTCCAGGTGGCCCGGGACGAACTGGGCGAATGGCCCTCGCCCAAGGAGGACCGCCGGCTCTCCAACATCGTCTTCATGGGCATGGGCGAGCCGCTCTACAATCTCGACGGCGTGGCTGACGCCATCGACATCATTGCCGACAACGAGGGGATCGCCATCTCCCGCCGGCGGATTACCGTTTCCACCTCGGGGGTGGTTCCCGAGCTCAAGGCCCTGGGCGAGCGGACCCAGGCCATGCTCGCCATCTCGCTTCACGCCACGAACGACGCCCTGCGCGACGAGCTGGTACCCATCAACCGGAAGTATCCCATCGCCGAGCTGATGGCCGGCATCCGGGCCTATCCGGGCCTGGGCAACGCCCGCCGCGTGACCTTCGAGTACGTCATGCTGAAGGGGGTGAACGACAGTCCGGCCGAGGCCAGGGCCCTGGTGAAGCTGCTGGCCGGCGTCCCGGCCAAGATCAACCTCATCCCCTTCAATCCCTGGCCCGGCAGCCCCTATGTCTGCTCGGACTGGGGGGCCATCGAGGCCTTTGCCGCCGTCCTGAACCGGGCAGGCTACGCCTCGCCCATCCGCACCCCCCGGGGTCGCGATATCCTCGCCGCCTGTGGACAGCTCAAGAGCGAAAGCGAGAAGGAGCGGGCGTCCGTGCGCCGCGCCCGGGAACGCGCCGTCGTCGCAGGCGACTCTGCGGTAACCGATCCCCGGGACCCGGACTGAAGGAAGCCCCATGCTGAACGCCCTCTCCTCTCCCGAGATCCTGGCCTTCGCCGCCGGGTTTCCCCTGGCCCTGCTGCACGCCGCAGCCACCCTGGCCATCCTCGTCGCGGGCGCCGGGCTCTACGTCTTGCTGACCCCGCATCGCGAAATCGCCCTGATCCGCGAAGGCAACGCCGCCGCCGCCCTGTCCTTCGCCGGGGTCCTGGCCGGCCTGGCCCTGCCCCTCGCCGCCGCCATGACCGCCTCGGCCTCCCTACTGGAGATCATCATGTGGGGCGCGCCGACCGTCGTGGTGCAGCTGCTGGTCTTCCGCATCGTCGACCTCATGCTCCACGGGCTTCCCGCGCGCATCCGGGAGGGCGAAATGTCCGCGGCGGTGCTGTTGGCCGGGGCCAAGTTCGCCTCGGCCATCGTGCTCGCCGCCGCTGTCGCGGGGTAGGAGACGGGCGTGCACTTCCCGCGGCTCAGCGATTGGCTGGTCTATATCGCCATCATCCTGGCTGTGATCGTGGTGGCGGTCGGCCGGCGTGAGCGTGCGGACGCGCCCCCACCGCCACCACCGCCAGCGGCGGGAGAGGGCCTTCCCCTCGGGCCCGCCTCGCCCTTCGACCCCTCGGTCATTGTCGACGCGCCGGCCATGCCGGAGCCGGGTTCCGGGACCGCCTTCTCGATCGACGACCGGGGCGTCTGGATCACAGCCCGGCATGTGGTCGACGGCTGCCGCAGGGCGGCGGTGGTCGTGTCCGAGGGCCGCGGCGTCGCGGCAGAGGTCCGCATCGACCCGCACGGCGAGGTCGCCATCCTGACCACGGAGGGTGGGGCGGCGCCCCTGCCGATCGCCATCGGCCGGACCCTCAGGCGGGGCGAGCGCGCCTATCACCCCGGTTTCCCGCAGGGCCGGCCCGGCGAGGCCACCTCCCGCCTGATCGGCCGGGAGAACATGGTCATCCGCGGCCGCGGGGAGCGCACCGAGCCGGTGCTGGTCTGGGCCGAGACCGGACGGACGGACCAGCTTCGAGGAAGCCTGGCGGGCCTCTCCGGGGCGCCGGCCCTGGACGACGCCGGACGGGTCATCGGCGTGACCGTGGCGGAGTCGCCGCGCCGGGGCCGCATCTACACCACCTCGCCTGAGACCCTCATTGGCGCCCTCCGGTCCGCCAACGAGAAGCCCGAGCCCGGCGCCGTCGGGGAGTCCGTCACCACGGGCAACTACGGGATCGTCGCCGACAGCCTGAGGCGGGACCTGAGGGTGGCCCGGGTCATCTGCCTGGAACCGGCCTGACCCCTCAGGCCGGGCGGCGGATGAAGTCGAGCCAGACGGGCGCACAGTCGCCCAGGCGCTTGGTCTCGTAGCGGGTGGGGGAATGGTCTGCCGGCGGCTCCCGCC
>CAIWHQ010000047.1 GCA_903912465.1 uncultured Alphaproteobacteria bacterium
GCCCTGCGCGGTGCCTATGCCGACTTCCTGGCCCGGGACAGGCACCCGGTGACGGCCCTTTATCTGGAGGTCGACCCCCACGCCGTGGACGTCAATGTCCACCCGGCCAAGGCTGAGGTGAGGTTCCGCGACCCGGCCCTGGTCCGCGGCCTGGTGGTGGGGGGTCTGAGGCACGCCCTGGCCGGTGCCGCCCACCGCAGCGCCTCGACCCACTCCGACGCGGCCCTGTCGGCCCTTCGCCCGCAGGGGATGGGCGGTTATTCCCCCGGCCCTTCGGCGGCCGGCTTCTCTGCCTGGCGGATGGGCGGCTGGAACCCCGTCGCCGGGTCAGGCCGCAGCGTCGTCCTGCCGGGACTGGAGGGCCTGTCTGCCCGGGCCGAGCTGGCGCCGGGGCTGGCGGATCCGGGGGCACCGTTCGACTTCAGCGAGGTCCCGGCCGACGCCGAGGCCCTCGACCAGCCCCTGGGCGCGGCCCGGGCCCAGGTCCACGCCACCTACATCATCGCCCAGACCCGGGACGGCCTGGTGGTGGTGGACCAGCATGCCGCCCACGAGCGCCTGGTCTATGAGCGGATGAAGGCCCAGCTGGATGCCGGCGGCGTGGCCCGACAGACCCTGCTCCTGCCCGAGGTGGTGGAGCTGGACCCGGCGGAGGCCGAGCGCGTCGCCGGCCGGACGGAGGAGCTGGAGGCCCTCGGCCTGGTAGTGGAGTCCTTCGGCCCCGGCGCCATCCTGGTGCGCGAGACCCCCGCCCTGCTGGGCGAGACCGACGTCGCAGGCCTGATCCGCGACATCGCCGACGACCTGGCCGAGACGGGCCAGGCCCTGTCCCTGCGTGAGCGCCTGCAGGAGGTGTGCTCGACCCTGGCCTGCCACGGCTCGGTCCGCGCCGGTCGCCGCCTCACCGCCCCGGAGATGAACGCCCTGCTGCGCGAGATGGAGGTCACCCCCAATTCCGGCCAGTGCAACCATGGCCGTCCCACCTGGGTGGAGCTGAAACTGTCTGACATCGAGCGCCTGTTCGGGCGCAGGTAGGAGCCAAGCCATGAGCCATCCCCCTTTTCACATTGTCTTCGCCCTCTTCCCGGGGCTCACCCAGCTGGACTTCACAGGTCCGCACCAGTTCCTGACCCGAATCCCGGGGGCGAAGGTCCACGTCGCCAGCCGGGCGGGGGGCGAGATCGAGGCCGAGGGTGGGGTGGTCTTTGCCCGGACAGAGCGGCTGGCGGACATCCCCACCTGCGACCTGATCTGCGTGCCCGGCGGGGCGGAGGCCACGTCGGCGGCCCTGGACCCGGAGTTTGTCGCCCAGGTGCGGCGGCTGGGCCTGTCGGCGCGCTATGTCACCTCGGTCTGCACAGGATCCCTGATCCTGGGGGCGGCCGGGCTGCTGGACGGCAAGCGCGCCGCCTGCCACTGGGCCTGGCGCCATCTCCTGCCCCTGTTCGGAGCGACGCCGGACCCGGGCCGGGTGGTGCGCGACGGCAATGTCATCACCGGCGGCGGGGTCACGGCGGGGATCGACTTCGCCCTCACCGTGCTGGCGGAAGTCGGCGGCGAGGACCTGGCGAAGACGCTGCAACTGGGCCTGGAATATGCCCCCGCCCCGCCCTTTGATTCCGGCCGCCCGGAGACGGCACCCGCGGCGATCCTGGAAGCCTATCGGGCCCGCATGGCGCCCTTCATGTCCCGGCGCGAGGCAGAGGCGCGCGAGGCGGCGTCGCGGCTGGAGGGCCTGGCCCGCTCCTGAGGCGGAGGCGCCCGACGGCGGCCTTCAGGCCGGGTTGAGCCGGCCAGCGCCATTCTCGACCACGAAGGCCGCGCGAGTGCTGAGAACGCCGCCAGGTCGGCTGACCTGGTCGAGGACCTTGAACTCGGTGCGCCAGGTCTGCGGGTTCACGTCGCAGACCACGTAGCCCCGCTGGGCGTTGTTGAACTTCAGGAAGGGATTGTCGGCCAGGTAGCGGCGGCCGTCTGCACGCTGGTCCACCCCGTCGCCACCGGAACTGATGGAGGTGGAGACGAACTCGACGGCCAGGGGCGCGCCGGCGGGGTTCCGGCTGTCGCGGAACACCTCTCCCGCATAGTGCTGGTGCTCGTCACCCGTGAGGATGACGGTGTTGCCGATCCGGCGATCCCGGAGATGGGCGAGGAGCCGGGCCCGGGGGACGGCGTAACCCGCCCAGGTATCCAGGTTGTAGCCGGGCTCGGGGCCTTCCCGGCGCTCCAGGTCCATGACCATGACCTGCTGGGCCAGGACCTTCCAGCGGGCCTGCGACCGGGCGAGATTGCGGAAGAGCCAGGCCTCCTGGGCCTCGCCCAGCACCTGGGCCGCGGGGTCCCGGACGGCGTCGCAGGTGGTGGCCCACTTGTCGCCGCAGGGCTGGTCGGTGCGGTGCGACCGGGTGTCGAGGAGGTTGAGGTCGAGGAGACGTCCCCAGGCTGCATTCCGGTAGACCTGCATCCGGGCACCCCGGGGAAAGGCCGAGGAGCGCAGGGGCATGTGCTCGTAATAGGCCTGCAGGGCGGCCTGCCGGCGAAGGTTGAAGATGTCCGGGGGCGTCCCGTCCTGGTCCCGGTCCTCGTTCCAGTTGTTATCGATCTCGTGGTCGTCCCAGGTGCAGAACCAGGCGGTCGAGGCGTGGCTGGCCTGCAGGTCCGGGTCCATCTTGTACTGGGCATAGCGGCGCCGGTAATCGTCGAGGGAATAGATCTCGCCGCCGAGATGGGCCCGGGGGGTGCCTGGCCGGGGCGGGGCGGCGGCACCGCGGCCCTCATAGATGTAGTCGCCATAGCAGTAGATGAAGTCGAGGCCCTCCTCGGCGATCTTGCGGTGCGCCGTATAGAGGCCCTGCTCGTAGGCCTGGCACCCGACCACCCCGAAGCGTGCCCGTCCGGGACTGGCGGACCGGCCCGGCGTGGTCCGGGCGCGTCCGGGGGGCGAGGCCTCGCGCCCCGCCAGGAAGCGATAGACGTAGTCCCGGTCCGGCTCCAGGCCCGTCACCTCCACATGGACCGAGTGCCCGAGTTCAGGGCGGGCAAGGACCTCGCCGCGCCGCACCACCTGGGTGAAGCCCGGGTCCGCAGCGACCTCCCAGGTGACGGGAGCCGCCAGGGGGGGCATGCCGCCGCCGGGCTCCAGAGGCTTCGGCGCCAGCCGGGTCCAGATCACGAAGCCGTCCTCGGCAGGATCACCCGCCGCGACCCCGAGCTGGAACGGAAAGTCCGTGAAGACGGGATTGGCCCTGGCCCGCCGCGCCGGAACCAGGCTCGATGCACCTGCGGCGAGGGAGAGAAGCAAGCCACGGCGGGACGGGGGCAGGGCGTGGGACATGGGATCTCCGCGAAAGGCGGCTGACACCGTAGAACGGATTTGTGACAGGCCCAATCCCGTGGCCGCCGCCGGGCGGCCCGCCTACCCTTCCCCGCCCTCCAGCTGCAGGAACCAGACCTTCGCCGCGCCCCAGGTGCGGGCGTCGAGGAGGGTGAATCCGGGGGTTTCAGGGGTGGGTTCGCCGGCACCGGTCTCGAGGACGGCGAGGGTGCCAGGGGCCAGCCAGCCGCCTTCGCGCAGGCAGGCCAGGGCGGTCGCGCCCAGGCCCCGGCCATAGGGCGGATCGAGGAAGGCCAGGGTGAAGGCGGGGCCGTCGGCGCCGGGACGGACACCCAGGTCGGTGGCGTCCCGGCGGTGGATGCGGGTGCGACCGAACAGGGCGAAGGCCTCGGCATTATCGCGGATGGCGCCCCGGGCGGCGGCCTCGGTCTCTACGAAGAGGCAGAAGGCCGCGCCCCGGGACAGGGCCTCGAACCCCAGGGCGCCTGAACCGGCGAAGAGGTCGATGACCCGGGCACCGGCCAGGGGCGGTGCCCAGGCGGCGTGCTCCAGGATGTTGAAGACGGCCTGCCGGGCCCGGTCTGAAGTGGGCCGGGTGCCCTGCCCTGGCGGCGCGACGAGGTTGCGGCCCTTCAGGGCACCGGAAACAATGCGCATGGTGGGCTCGCCTCGGTCAGGTCTAGGGTGGCGGCAGGATGAAGACAGACAGGGAGGTCGTGATGAGCCTGGTAACCCGCGAACGCAAGGGGGCGGCGGTCGTCCTGACCTATGCCAATCCGCCCTGGGGTACGATGACCGCGGCTGGTGCCCGGGAGATGTATGCCGAAGCGAAGGTCGCCCTGGACGATCCCACGGTACGCTGCCTGGTCCTGACCGGGGGCGTGCCGGGCATCTTCATCCGCCACTATGACGTGGACGAGCTGGCCGACATGAGCGCCCGACTGCAGGACGGTCCGCCACCTTCGCCAACGCGCGCCGACGCGCCGCCGCCGGCCGGCTTCCTGGAACTGACGGACATTATCGCGGCGGCGGACAAGCCCGTGGTGGCAGCCATCAACGGCCTGTGCCAGGGCGGCGGCTTCGAGCTGGCCCTGGCCTGCGATATCCGAATCGCCACGCCGGAAGCGGCCTCCATCGGCCTGCCCGAGACCCGGATCGGCATCTTCCCTGGAGGCGGCGGCACCCAGCGCCTGCCCCGGGTGGTGGGCGAGGCCAGGGCCCTGGAGATCATCCTGCGCGGCCTGACCTTCACCGGCGCAGAGGCCCACGCCATCGGCCTGGTGCACGAGCTGGCGGC
>CAIWHQ010000048.1 GCA_903912465.1 uncultured Alphaproteobacteria bacterium
CACAGGCGAGGAGTGGCGCAATCCCTCGGGAGGGTTGTGGGGCGGCTATGCCATTGGCCTGGCCACCCGCATCATTGAGGCCGAGCCGGAGCGGGTGGGGGAGGTCCTGTCCCTGACCCTGACCTATGCCGCGGCCCTGCCAGCCGGTGACCTGGACGTGCGTACCCGCCGGATCCGCCAGGGGGGCTCGGTGGGGGTCTGGGAGGTGGAGCTGCGCCCGCCCGGCTCGGAGGAGGTGGGGGTCCACGCCATCGTCACCACGGCGAAGCGGCCCGACACCCCGCCCTTTGCCTTTGTCACCATGCCTGAGGCCCCGGATCCGGACAGCCTTCCGGCCCCCGAGGTGACCCACGCCCGCCAGCACTTCGGCTCCACCGTCCTGGAGCGCCGCACCCTGGACGGCTTCCCGCCCAAGCCCTCTGCGGGGTCGCGCTCCCTGGCCTGGGTCCGTTCGCGGCGGGAGCCCCTGGACAGGGCCCTCCTGGGCATGATCACCGACAACTCCCCGCCCCGGGCCATGTACGCCTTTGGCATGGGGGTCTCGACCACCACCCTGTCCCTGACCGTCTACCTGCACGCCACGGAGGCGGAGGTAGCCGAGGTCGGAAACGACTTCATCCTGGTGGAGTACGAGGGCCGGATCGGCGGCGGCGGCGCCTCGGACGAGCGCTCCAGCTACTGGCGTCGGGACGGCAAGCTGCTGGCCACCTCCGAGCAGCTGGTCTGGTATCGCAAGGTCCCGCCCCGCTCGCCCGAATAAGGGGGCGGATATCGTCGGCCCGGACCTCCAGCTCCTGACCAGTCGGCTTGACGTCGCCCCGCCGCCCGGGGTGATGTGAGGCCCTGACCACCGCTGGCGAGGCTGACATGACGATCCCCGACGCCCCGGGTCGGAAGACCTATGTCGAGGCGGACTTCACGGACCCGTCCGCCGGTCCCTGCGATCTCATACTCGAGGGCGGCGTCGCCTCCGGTGTCGTCCATCCCAACGTGGTGTTCGAACTGGCGCGGAAGCACAGGCTGAACGCCATCGGTGCCACCTCCGCAGGCGCCAATGCCGGGGTCCTGGCGGCGGCGGCGGAGTACGCCCGCACGGTTCGTGGCGATCCCGGTGGCTTCGTTCGTATGCAGATGATCTGTGACGAGCGGGCGGGAAGCCTGGGAGACCTGTTCCAGGAGGAGCCAGGCTTCGAGCCCCTCATGGCCGTCCTCAAGGGCCGGGACGGGCTGGCCTCCAGGCTCTTGAGGGCCTTCCGTCGGCCGATCCTCTGGGGCGCTCTCGCCGGTTTCGTCGGCGGGCTTGCCCTGGCCTATGCCGGAGGGCCGGGGCCCGCCCCGGGGGCCTTCGGAAACCAGAACCCGATCCCCGTCCTCATGGGCCTGGCCCGGTTCGCCATCGGCCTCGGGGGCGCAGCCCTCGGCGGGATCGTCGCGACCGGTATTGTCGCGGCCCGGCTCGCCGTGCGCTTCAACGCCCGTCTCGGCATCTGCACCGGCCTGACCCGGCCCGGCGCCGAGGTTGCCGCCATCACCGACTGGCTCCACGAGTCGATCCAGCAGATCGCCTTTGGTGCGTCGCCAGGAAAGGTCCTGACCTTCGGCGATCTCGAGGGCCCCGGCGCGCCCCCGGTCAAGCTCAGGCTCATCGCCTCCAACCTGTCCCAGCAGAAGCCCCACACCCTGCCGGAGACCTGGCCGGAGGGGCGCTACCGGCCCGCAGAGTGGGCCGAGCTGTTCCCGCGGGCGATCCTCGACCACCTCCAGGCCTGCACCCGTGACACGGGCGGGGGAACCCGCAGCCTTCCCGCCCGGGAGGACCTGCCCATCCTGGTCGCCTCCCGCATGAGCATGAGCGTGCCCGGGCTCTTCCGCCCGGTCCCCGTCGAGCTTGCCGACGTCGAGACCGCCCGGCGGGTCCGGCGGCTCAGCGGCCTGGAGCCGTCGTCCGACGAGATCCGTCCGGCCTGGCGGCGGGTGCTTTTCAGCGACGGAGGGTCCACCAGCAACTTCCCCATCCACCTCTTCGACGCCCCCCTGCCGGACTGGCCGACCTACGCCATCGACTTCGAGGACCTTCCCCCCGGCGCCGAGGGCGTCGGCAGGGTGGTCATCCTTGACGAGGCTGGTGAGCCCCGGATCCGTCCGATCGGCTCGGTGGCCGCCTACTTCGGCGCCCTGTTCGCGACCTCGCAGAACTGGAACGACGTCCTTCTGTCGCTCCTGCCCATCCACCGGGACCGGATCGCCCGGGTTCACCTGGCCGCTGGGCAGGGCGGCCTGAACCTGAACATGACCCAGGACGAGGTGCTCACCATGATGGCCTACGGACAGGAGGCCGGCGCCCGCCTTGCTCAGACCGCCTTCCCCGCGCACCAGGCCCGCCGCACCGAGGCCCTCTATGCCAACCTTGTCGACGTGGCGCGGCAGTCCCAGGCGGTCTGGGACCGGGGCGGCCTGGGTGCGAAGTTCCGGGATGGCGACCTGCCAGCGCCCCACCTGACGCCTGCGGACCGCAGCCGGATCGCCGAGGCCGTCGACCGCCTCACCGCCATCGCCAGCCTGCCAAGGTCCCGGCCGACCGGAGCCGCTTCACCCTCAGGCCAGGCCCGAATCACGCCGAAGTATTGAGGCGGGGGGTGGGGCGGCGGAGCCGTGCCAGAAGCTGCAGGCCCTCGAGGAAACCTCGGGTCTCATGGACATGCCGTCCTGCCCTCGTCAGGGCGCGGTCGGCCTCCGGCAGGTTGTAGAAGGGAATGGCTGGCCAGACATGGTGGGCCAGGTGGAGGTTCATGTTGGCGTAGAAGAAGCCCCCGACCGGGCCGAGCCGAACGGTCCGGGTGGAGACCTCGAACCGCGTCTCTGGAGTCCCCGCCGCCAGGCCGGCGTGCTGGAGCAGGGCGAGGGACCGGTTGAATCCAGACAGGCAGAAGGGTGCCAGGGTGACCCCGGCGATGAGCAGGGGCTGTCCCGCGGCCAGGAAGGCTACGGCCAGCCCGGCCTGGATCGCGAGAACCCAGCGGGCCCCATTTCGGATGGCGCGTCTCTCCGGGCTCCCGGGGGGCGCAAGGGCCTGCACCCTTTCATCGCCGGGGACGATGCCGGCGGCGTTCAGGGCGAGGAGCCGGACCCGGCGGACGAGTCCCACGAGATCGAATCCTGCAAGGCCGAGCGCCTGCCGGGCCGAGATCCTGACCCCCGCATTGGCTTCGATATCCGCCGGTCCAAGGGTGTGCCTGTGATGGATCGGGTGCGTGAGTTCGAAGAAGGCGAAGTTACTCCAGGTCAGGATCGAGCAGATCCGGAAGAGAGCGAGGTTCGCTCGTCGCCAGGACAGGACATTTCTATGGGCAAGTTCATGCCCCAGGCCGGCCCAGCCGAGGAAGGACCAGGCCGCCCAGTGGGGCGTCAGGACAAGGAGCGCGGCAAACAGCCTCCCCTCCGAGGCGAGGTGCGAGGCCAGGGTCAGGAGGCCGAGGTGAAACCCGGTGCGGAGGCCGAGATGGGCCAGGGCGACGCCGTTCCTTGGCCGGATGAGCCGGCGATAGGTCTCCCGGTCGAGCCCGCCGGCGGAGGGGCTGCCCTCGGTCATCCCGGGCGGAGGGCGGCGTTGAGGGCGGTTTCGCGAGCCTCGCCGTAGAGGCCAACAGCGAGCATGGAGCCCGGCACGCTCAGGATGATGTCCTTCTGGCTCTCGCCGGCCATGTAGCGGGTGACTTCGCCGTGTATGCCAGAGTTGAAGTCGTGCCAGACGATGACGCCCGAGTCGCCCAGCATGCGCCGCGCCCGTTCGGTGTCCGAGGCGATGGTCTCGAGGTCGTGGCCCCCGTCAACGAAGACGAAGTCGACCGCACCCTCGAGGCCCAGCCCCCTGATATCGAGCGTCCGGCTGTCCTGGTGAAGAAGGGTGAGGCGGGCCCGATCGTCCTCCGCCAGGTCCCGGAGATAGAGCGGCCCGATCTGGGCCTGGGTCAGCCTCAGGTGGTCGTCGTTCTTTCGGTCATCGCTTCGGAGTTCGGCGTCCGAATAGCCTGCGGCGCCAGCGAGACTCTCGGTGACGTCTCCGAGGTCTACCGACACCACCTGGCATCCTGGCCCGGAATTGGCCAGGAACAGGGAGGTGGAATAGCCGAGGAAGGTGCCGAACTCGAAGATCCGCCGGGGCCGGACAATCCGGACCAGAGCTGTGAGGCAGGCCGCCTCGAGAAGGCTGATGCTTCCGATACCGCTCGAAGGAAGATGGATCGAGAGGGGGACAGGTGCGTCGTAGAGCGCCTCGGTCTTTAGGAAGAGGACCTTTGGCTTGATGTAGGCAACCCCCGGACGACCGTCCTCGAAACGTGAAGCGAGGCCCTCGGGGGTTTCTATGGGGCGGGCGGGATCCGCACCCGCCGGTTCCTGTGCCCGAGCCGTCATGACCGCCTCCTGATTCGCATCCAGTCTATCGTTCCCACCCGGTTTTCAGACGAAGAACATCACGGTTTCCGACCAGCCTTGGGTGTAGTGCCGCAGATAGACGCGGTAGTCCGGGTGGATCTCCAGGGCGAAACGGGCGATATCCCGGAAGTCCGAGGCCCTGTGATAGACCGCCAAGGCCAGCTTGGGTCGGTTGTCGCGGATGAGCCTCCGGGCACCCGCGAGGGCCCGGGTCTCCCAGCCCTCGAGATCCATCTTGATGAGGGTGACCGGCCCAGGCAACCGGGCGTCCAGGGGCTCCACGCGGATGGTCAGCCCCCCACCCACACCAACGGCGGAGGCGGAGCCGGCGTCGGGGTCGAAGGCCAGTTCCCCTTCGGCATCCGACAGGCCGATGCCGTGGAAATGGATGTCGCGGCGGCCAGCCAGCCGGGTTCTGGCCCGCGCAAGGTTCGCCGGTGAAGGCTCGAAGAGGTGGACCTCGCGATAGGCCGGGTCCCATCCACAGAAGACCTCGGTCGTGTCGCCGTCAAATCCCCCGGCATCCACGAAAATCTCCTCCCGGAGATTCAGGAAGGGCTCGAAGTACTGCGCCTCGACCCTGACCTCGTAGGCGGCCATGTAGGCCGGGTCGGCCGTCAGCCGGAATCGGAGGACATCGAGAAGGGTCTGACGGGAGTCCGCGTCGACCATCCGTCCGTAGAGTGACGCCCAGGCCCCGGTATGGGCGGCCCAGTCCGCGCGCTGCTCTCTCACGAAATCTGGCATCGCGACGGTCCCGTCCATCACGGACATTAGGTCTGCAAGGCCCACGAGCCTGACACCAGGGAGCCGGGAAAACCTGCGGACGACGTCTACGGGGCGGATCGAGGTTGCAGCGTTCACCAGGACAGCACCGTCCGGGAGGTCGGTCGAAGCGATTACCGGGAGCCCGTTCCAGGTGGATCCGGCCGGCGCGCCATCGTCCACCAGTCCAGCTGCCAGGAGGGGCCCCGCCAGGCGGGCGGCATCCTCATTGCGGCCGATCAGAAAGCACGGACCGGCCTCGCCGGCCAGGAGCGCACTGGCGAGAGGGTCTGGCGAACGGGGTGCCAGGGCGTCCTCAATGGACCGGATGAAGTCGGCGCTCACCAAGCCTCCACGGGCAGGATGTCATAGAGGCGGCGCTCCAGGGCCGCAGCCTTGATCTCGGCGAGATCAGCCGCGTTCTTGGCGCGGGCGAAGAGGAGGCCGATCCTGGAGCGGGGGCTGGGCGACAGGGTCTCTCCGGATAGGGCGAGGGAGACGTAACGTTCGATCGTCAGGGGTCGGTGGAACCGGAGGGAGCCGAAGGGCGCGCCCTCCGGACTGGACAGGGTGTGTCGCAGGATGGGCGCAGCGGGGCCAGGCTGCGGCCGGTCGCCGAAGTCCCCGCCCAGGAAGGGCCCGACATAGGCGCGGGCGTAGTCCATGCCCGTGGAGAGCTGGATCAGCAGGCTGTAGAGGTCCCCGGGACAGCGGCGGGTGACCTCGATCACGCGAATTCCCGATGGACCGAGGATGAGCTGGGTATGAATCAGGCCCGGCTTCAGGTCGAGTTCGCGCATCAGGCTGACAGCGAAGGCACGGGCTTCTTCCAGGGCCTTGCTGGGGAAGTCCTCGACCAGATGGCTGGTGTCGACCGCCAGAGGATTGGCCGAACCATGCTCTTCAACCACGGCGTCCATGTAGACGCCGGAGCGGTCCAGGAAGGCGGTATGGCTGTAGAGCTGGCCTTCCACGAACTCCTCGACGAGCCCGCGACCTGACCTGGATTCGGCGCAGGCCCGCCCCAGCGCCTCCGCCAGGGCCGCCGGAGTCGGCGTCCGCAGAACCGTTGCGCCCCTGCCGCTGTAGGCCTCCTCCGGTTTGACGATCACCGCCTGTCCCGGCTCCACCGTTTCCGGCTCCAGTGTCCGGGGCACCGGCAGGCCCCGGGCCTGGGCCCAGGCCCGGAAGGCAGCCTTGTTGTTCAGGGTATGTGTGGCTTCCGAGGTATCAACGCCAGGAAGGGGACGAAGATCCGCGATCTCGGCGCAGGTCTGGTAGGACCTGTCATTGCATCCGGGGACCAGGAAGTCGAAGCCCCCGGCCTGGAACAGGTCCAGCGTGGCCGCTGTGTCAGAGTAGTCCAGCCGGACATAACCCGCGTGCGCCCGGGCCAGGACGTCGGCGGGCTGTCCTCCCGCCAGGGTCACCTCGTGTCCCAGGCTCTGGAGGGCAAGCAGAAGGGGCCCTGCGGCGACGTTGGTGTCCAGAAGGAGAACCCTGGCCATGGTCTTCAGCCCGCGATCCGGACCGTCTGGCCGGATTCCGCAGAGCGCCGGATGGCGTCGATGACCCTGAGGTTGCGCAGGCCGTCCAGGGGGGTCACCACGACCTCCGCCTCGCCACGGATGACCTCGATGAAGTTGGTGAGCTGCGCGGCCAGGGGGTCGTGGCGTTCGACGGGGACGACTTCTGTAGCGAAGGGGCGCATCCAGGACGCTTCGCCAGCGTCCGGGAAGGTCTCCAGCCGGAGGGT
Source organism: uncultured Alphaproteobacteria bacterium (assembly GCA_903912465.1). GTDB lineage: Bacteria > Pseudomonadota > Alphaproteobacteria > Caulobacterales > Caulobacteraceae > Phenylobacterium. The sequence goes on from CAIWHQ010000048.1 coordinate 6,956, forward strand.
CGGGAAGTGAAGGGTCCCCTTCTCTCCGGTCAGCGTGTAGCAGGTCTCCTCCGGCACGTTGAAGAAGGCGGGGTTCTCACCGGTTGTCTGCTCCCAGCTCCGGGCCGAGGCGCCCGAGTCCGACAGCATGAAGACCCCGAGGGCACCGCCGGAAAAGGACACCGTGATCGCAGCCGTGTCCTCCACCGCGTGTCCGCGGACCCGGGAGGAGGTCTGGGCCTGGACCGCGTCGATCTCGCCGCAGAGGGTTCGCATCATCCCGATCTCGTGGATCAGGTTGATCAGTATGGGGCCTCCACCCGCCTGCGTCCGCCAGGGCGCGGCCGCGAAGTAGTCGTCGGGCTTGCGGAAGACCGCGCTGCCCTGAAAGGCAACCAGCCGCCCGAGGCGCCCGGACTGAACGACCCGGAGGGCTGCGTGAACCAGGGGGCTGTGGGCCCTGTGGTGTCCGACCATGGCCTTCACCCCGGAGCGGGCGATCAGGTCCACAAGGGCCTCAGCCTCCGAAAGGTCGTCTGTGATCGGCTTTTCGATCAACAGGGGCGAGCCCGCGGCGGCGCATATCCTGGCCTGCTCGAAATGGAACGGGTTCGGCGAGGCAAGAATCACGCCGTCTGGACGGACCGCCTCAAGGCAGGTCCCGATATCTGGAAAGACAGGCACGCCCAGGGTCTCGGAGAGATGTCGGGCGTGGATCGGCTCCGGCTGGACGATGGCAGCGAGCTCCGTCCTGGGGTCCGCGTGCACCAGCTCGATATGCTTCATGCCCATCAGCCCAGGGCCGACGACAACCAGCCGAGTCACGGACATCGCGCTCCCCTTGACGCCGGTTTCCTGATGGCGACTCACCGCCAGCAGGATGGGAAGACTAGATCGGAAGCCCCGACCCGCCAACCTTCACCCGTAACCGCACATTAACCATGATGGCTGAAGATCGTTTCCTGAGAATCCAGGAGCAGACCCATGCTGGCTGCAAGCGCCACCGCTTCTGATCGAGTGTCCGCTCCCGCCGTCGACATGGCTGCCCGCATTCCGGTTGCAGCGCCCAACATGCCGCGGGCTGCCGACCTCGCTCCCTATCTCGAGCGCATCGACGCGGCGGGCTGGTACTCTAATTTCGGGCCGCTCGTTCTGGAGTTCGAGGACCGCCTTGCCGCCCGCTTCGACAGGGGTGCAACGGTCGTCACGGTTGCAAACGGGACCCTTGCCCTGACCCTGGCCCTCGAGGCCCTCGACCTGCCCAGGGGTTCGCTCTGCGCCCTGCCGTCCTGGACCTTCGTGGCCACCGCCCACGCGGTCCGCATGGCCGGGCTGGTTCCCTGGTTCGTAGACGTCCAGACGGAGGAGGGCGAGCTGACCCCCGCAGGCCTCCTTGCCGCCCTGCCCGAGGCGCCGGGCCCGGTGACGGCGGCCATGCCCGTGGCCGTGATGGGTCGACCCATGTCGCCTGCCGCATGGCGCGCCTTCCAGGATGCCACCGGGGTCAAGGTCATCATCGACGCCGCTGCGGGGTTCGACGCGGCCGCCTCGGCCGAAGTGCCCGTGATGGTCAGTCTTCACGCCACCAAGACCCTCGGGGTCGGGGAGGGTGGCTTCATCGCTTCGGAAGATCCGGTATTCCTCAGCCGGCTCCGCGCCATGACCAACTTCGCCTTCATGGGCGATCGGGTCTCGCGGCATGTCGCAACCAACGCCAAGCTCAGCGAGTACGCGGCCGCCGTCGGCCTTGCGGCCCTCGACCAGTGGCCGACGACCCGTAATCGCTACGCCGCCGCTGCTCGGCACCTCCGGATCGCCCTTTCTGACACGACAGGCGTGACCTTCCAGGACGGATGGGGAACAGGCTGGATATCGAGTACCTGTGTCGTGCGCCTGCCGCCGGGCACCACCGACCCCGTCGAGGCCAGCCTGACCGCAAGCGGCGTCGATACCCGCCGCTGGTGGGGAAGCGGTTGCCATGTCGCCCCGGCCTTCACGGACTGTCCAGCCTCGGCCCTCCCGGCCACGGAAGCTCTTGCCGCCTGCAGCCTTGGTCTGCCCTTCTTCTCCGACCTCGGCGGCGACCAGATCCAGAAGATCGCGTCGGCCCTCAGGTCCGCCCTTGCCGGCCTCAAATCCTGAAACCCGGAGACTTTCCGTCGTGACCCTCGAGGACTACTTGCTGGAGGGCGCCCAGCCCCAGTACGCAGACGCCGTCCGGACGATCGCAGAGCGCTGGAGCGCCCTCTTAGCGCCGCAGGACCTCGCCAGCCTCAATGATGAGAACCTCTACGCCACCCTCACGACCCGGCTTGAGGGCGACGACATCGACGACGCAGTGCGGCTGCTTGTGGCGTCGGACCTGAATTCCCTCGCCTGGTGGCGGGGACCCGAGGTCCCGCCCGAAGTCAGGACGCGGCTTAGCCGCCTCACCCGGTCGGTCCTGACCCGGATTTCCGACGGCCTTGACATGGCGCCCCGCCAACTGCCGGCCTCTCGGCTCCGCCGTGCGCATGTCCTCTTCGTCGGGACTCTGATGGACCCGGCGCATTCGCCATCGGGCGGTGCCATCGACTATGCGGCGGCCCTCGCTATGGATCCCAAGGTCGATCGACTTGAGATCGTGCACTCCGGCCACCTCACGGACCCCATGCGCGCTTACATCCGGGAGAGACTTGGAGGCTTCCCGGCCAGCCGGGGTCTTGCCTTCATCTCCACCGTCGACAATCCGGACTTCCTGGCCGGTATCCTCGGCCGCGGTCCCTGCACCTTCCATGTCTGGTGCGAGCCCGCCCTTTCTCCGGTGATCAGTGTGGCCAACCGGCTCGGCCCGACACTGATGTTCACCTGTGCGGACGAGGCGCCGGTCCAGTACGCCGACGTCTTTTGGTACTACCAGACTCCGGAGACGATCCGAGCGCTCTGGGACCTCCAGGGCGCTCCGCCTGCGTTTGCTGGCAACTATGTGCAGAGTCTCTCCGGCCCCTGCCTGGATTCGCCGCCCCCGGAACCGATTCCAAGACCCGAAGTGGGCCTCGACCCGGACGCCTTCGTGATTGCCACGGTCGGCAACCGGCTCGGTGTCGAGATGGACGAGGCCTTCATCACGGGTATGGAACTGGCAGTCAGGGATCAGCCGAACTGCGTCTGGATGGTGGTCGGCGGACTGCCGGAGTACCTGTCCGACGCCTGCCGCCAGGTCCTGGGGCACCGCTTCCTGCATATTCCCTATGCGAGCCCACTCGATCGCCTGATGACGACCGTCGATGTCTTCGCCAATCCCTTCCGGCGTGGTGGCGGGAACAGCGCCAATCTGGCCCTCGGGGCGGGGGCGGCCGTGCTCTCCCTGAAGTTCGGGGATGTCTCTGCCCTCATCCCAGAGAGCTTCATCGCGGAGACACCAGAGGAGTATTTCCGCTACCTTAGCTTCCTGATCGAGTCCCCCGAACTCCTCAGCGCCGTCAAGGCCGAGCAGTTCCAGCATAACGCCCGCATGCGCGACCAGAAGGCTTTCCTCGCCAACCTCCAGAAGATGGTGCGGCTGGCGGGCGAGCGCTATGCGGCGCGGCAGGGCGGCGCGCGCCTCTCGGACACGGTCTTCGCGCCGCGGGGCGTCCTGGCCGCCGCCATATGACGACGGACCTCCTCAATCTTGGAGGCGCCGTCGGGACCCTCCTGATGGGCCTCCTGGGGCTGTTGCTACCGAAGAGCGCGGCGCGGTTCGTCGGCTTGCAACCGCTCACCCCGGCGGGCCGGTCGGAGTTCCGGGCGACCTATGGCGGGCTCTGGGCGCCCCTGGCGCTGATGCCACTGCTCACCCAGGACCCTATCGTCTTCGCTGTCAGCGGTCTGTGCTGGGCTGGAGCCGCCGTCGGCCGGATCGTCTCCATCCTCCTGGATGACGCCCTGGACGCGCAGAACCTGAAGGCGGTGGGGTTCGAGCTGGTCTTCGCGGCCCTGCTCCTCGTCGGCGACCCCTGGCGGGCCGTCCTGGCGTTGCTTGGCTGACGCCAGGACGGGTCCGAGGTCGGTCCTCAGAGGGCGAAGGTGAAGCCGCCGTTCACCGGATAGACCTGGCCGGTGATCCAGCTGGAGGCGTCCGACGACAGGAAGAGCACCATGTTGGCCACGTCGTCCGGGCGTCCGGGCCGGCGTATGATGTACTTCTCCATCTGCCGCTTCAGGCGCTCGGGGTCGCCGTTCAGGGTGCGCTCCACCGCCGGGGTGGCGGTCAGGGCGATGGCCACCGAGTTGGCGGTGACGCCGTAGCGGCCCAGGGTCCGGGCCACTGAGCGCATGAAGCCCGCCGCGCCCGCCTTGCCGGCCGCGTAGATCTCCATGTTGGCGTCGCCCCAGCGTCCGGCGTCGGAAATGATGGTCACGATCCGCCCCGGCGCCTGGCGCTCGATCATGCCCGGGATGACCGCCCCGGTGCAGTTGATGACGCCGTAGAGGTTGACCCCCAGGAAGGTCTGCCAGGCCTCGGGACCGGTCTCCCAGAAGGGAAGGCGGGCGTCCGCCGAGGGCGTCGCCCCGGCGTTGCCGGCGTTGTTGACCAGCACCCCGATGGCGCCGAGGTCCGAGGCGGCCTTGGCCACCATGTCCTTCACGGCCGCCTGGTTGGAGACGTCGCACTGAAGGGCCAGGGCCTTGCCCCCGGCGGCGCGGATCTCCTCGGCCACGGCCTCGGCGCGCTCGAGCACGAAGTCGTTGACCACCACGCCGCCACTATTCGCTGCGCCGCCCAGGTGCAGGGCGATCTGCCGCCCCACGCCCTGGCCAGCGCCCGTCACCAGGGCCACGCGGCCCCCAAGGTCCAGAATGTCCGTCATCTTGTCTCCTCCCTCGCTCCAGCGGGTTCTCGCCCATCCTAGATCGGCTTTCCACCGAAGGGGAAACCTGAATCCCGGGGCGCGTCAGTCCGTCGGCCAGCGGCGGTTGATCTCGAGCAGCGGCTCGATCACGTCGAGGGCCAGGATCCACTCCAGCGGCAGGCCGTAGAGGCCCTCCTCCGCCCCCCTGAGGTTGCCCGCAATGGCGGCGGTGGAGTCGGAATCGCCGTCATGGTTGGCGGCGATCCGCAGGGTGTCGACAAGGTCCTCGCCACGCAGGGCTGCGAACAGGGCGATGGCCAGGGCCTCGTGGCCGGTCCAGCCTTCGCCCAGCCGGCGGATGGCCTCGGCGTCAGAGATGCGCTCCCGCGCGGACAGGTCGACGGCCCGGTCCAGGACCTCCAGGGACTCCTCCGCCCCCTCCCGGCGGGCCAGGAGGGGCCGGACCTCCCCCCAGGACGGCTCCAGGCCGTCCCCCGCCATCAGGTGCGCCACCAGGGCCGCAAGCACACCGGCGGGAAGGTATCCGGAAGGATGGCCGTGGGTCAGGGCGGCCCCCCGGACGCCCAGGTCGAAGGCGGCCTCGGGAACTATGCCGGGCAGGAGGCCCGCAGGTGCCGCCCGCATCACCCCACCACAGCCCTTGGAGTCGTTGATGAGGCGGATCAGGTCTCCCCGGCCACCGGCCCTCAGGGCGGACAGGCAGGTATTGCCCGGCGCGCGGCGCGCCCAAAGGGAGGGATGGGCGAGGAGACCCTGGCGGCCGGGCCGGAAGACGCCCTCCTGGGTCTCCAGCCAGTCCAGGAAGGCCTTCCGCTGGGCGGCTGTCCTCACCTCAAGGGTGGAATCCGCGGCCTCGATCAGGCCCTGGGCAGCAAACAGGGTCATCTGGGTGTCGTCGCTGACCACAAGGCGACCCGAGGCGTCCATCTGCGGCTCCAGGATCCCTGTGTCGCCGAACCGGCGGGTAATGTCCGGCATCCGCAGGAATTCCACAGCATAGCCCAGGGCGTCGCCCACCGCGCCCGCAGCCAGGCAGGCGAGTCGACGGGAGGTACGCTCCGGGTCCTCCGGAACCGGCTGGACAGCCAGGACATGCTCGATCTGGGGCTTCGTCTCCACCGCGCCCTCCCGGGCGGCTCGGACCCGGCGCAGGGCCGCCTCGGCCGGCTCGCCGAGCTCTGTGAGGAGCCGGCAGGCCACCAGGCCCGTTCGCCCCCGCCCGCCGCGACAGTGCACCAGGACCCGTCCTCCCCGGGACAAGAGGTCGCGAAGTTCCGCGCCCGCGAAGGCCCAGGCCCTCTCGAACCGCGGGCCCGGGGCGTTCAGGTCGCGGATCGGAAGGTGTCGCCATTCCAGGCCGGCGGCCCGGAACAACTCTCCCAGCCGGGGCGTCTGCAGGATTGTGAATTCCTCGGTCTCGATCAGGGTGACCACCACGGTTGGACGCCAGGCGGCGATCACGGCCAGGTCCGCCTCCAGGTCCCGGTCCCAGGGATCGCCGAGGGGACTCGGCCCCTTCTTGCCCGGCGAAAACGTCATGCCGATCCAGCCGGGGCCGGCACTGACCGAGTCAATTCGCAGGGGATGGGACAGGCTGGTTCGGATCAAGGGCGGCTCCTTCGGTTGACGGAATGGGCTGAACTGATAGTGTGAAAATTACACATTCTACTTCGTGTTGTCAACACACTAAGATGACCCCCTTCTCTTACGCGCATCCCCGGCCCGCCGTCGCCACCGATATCGTCATCCTGTCCCTGGAGGCGGGAGCCCTTCGCCTGCTGCTTGTCCGCCGGGGCGCGGACCCCTTCGGCGGCTGGTGGGCCCTGCCCGGAGGCTTCCTTCAGGAGACCGAGGATCTCGACGCCTGCGCCCGCCGGGAGACGGAGGAGGAGACGGGTGTGCGCCCGGGCCGGATCCTGCAGTTCGCCAACTTCAGCCATCCCGACCGCGACCCCCGGGGCCGTGTGATCTCCGTCGCCTACCTCGCCCTGGTTCGCGCCGATGAGGTCCGGCTGCAGGCGGGGACGGACGCCGCCGAGGCCGTCTGGCGGAACCTCTCCAAGGTCGGGACCCTGGCCTTCGATCATGACGGCATCCTGGCCGCTGCACTTTCCCGTCTCGCCGCCGAGGTCCGGGCGGATCCCGGCTTCCTCCTGCCCCTCCTGCCGCCGGCCTTC
>CAIWHQ010000049.1 GCA_903912465.1 uncultured Alphaproteobacteria bacterium
CGACCATCGTCGGCGTGACCCGCGAGGACCAGTTGGACGACATCTTCGCCGCCGCCGACCTCGTGCTGTCCCCTGAAATCCTGACGGCCATCGACGAGGTCACCCGGGACATCCTCTACCCGCGGGGGTGAGGCCGGCCATCCGGCCGTGACTGCGCCTCCCATCCCGCGACCCGTCGCCCAGAGCCCCGCCCTGGGGATACTGCTGCGCGTCCTCGCCATGGCCCTCATGGCGGTCCTCGCCGCCATCGTTAAGGCCTGCGCCGAGCGGGGCGTGCCTGTCCTCGAGATCATCTTCTTCCGCAACGCCTTCGCCTTCATTCCGGTGCTGATCTACATCTGGCGGACCTCCGGTTTCGGGGTCCTTCGTACCCGGCGACCGGGCGCCCACCTGACCCGGTCTGCGGTCGGCCTGACCGGCATGATCTGTGGGTTCACCGCCGTCAGCCTCCTTCCCCTGACCCAGTCGACGGCGATCTCCTTTTCGGCACCCCTGTTCATGGTCGCCCTCTCCGCCCTGATCCTGAAGGAGCCGGTAAGTCCCCACCGCTGGTTGGCTGTGGCTGTCGGCTTCGTCGGCGTGCTCATCATGGTCCATCCGGATCCGCGCCAGTTCGCCAGCGTCGGCGTCCTGTTCGCCATCGCCGCGGCGGTCGGCTCCGCGGGTGCCATGATCGCCATCCGGGAGATCAGCCGGACGGAGCCAGGTCCGACCATCGTTTTCTACTTCACCCTCGCCGGGGCTGTGGTTGGCCTTGCCAGCCTGCCCTTCGGATGGGTCATGCCCAGCCTGGGGGTCCTCGGCCTCCTGGTCGCGGCTGGCCTGATCGGCGGGACCGGGCAGCTCCTTCTGACCGAAGCTATCCGCCGGGCGCCCGTCGCCGTGGTCGCCCCCTTCGACTACACCCAGCTTCTGTGGGCGGGGCTGATTGGCTTCCTGGTCTGGGGGGAGACTCCGGCCATGCTGACCCTGATCGGGGCCATGGTAGTGGCGGCCAGTAGCACCTATATCCTTTGGCGGGAGATCGGGCGCTCCCGGACCTAGGTCGCCCTCAGCCTTGGAGCCAGGTATGCGGTATCGTTGGACCTGCGCCGCGATCGGTGCAGCCTTGTTGATGGGATCCGCCGGTCCCGGCCAGGCGGCCATCACGGTTTTGGGCGGCGGTTCCGCCGAGGCCTGTTCCCAGGCGGCCATGACTGGCGAGTCGGACCGAAAGTTCGAGGCCCTCTGTACCCAGGCCCTGGAGACCGAGGCCCTCAATTCGCGGGACCGGGCTGGCACCCTGGTGAACCGGGGGGTCTTCAAGCTCCGCCGGCAGGACTTCAGCTCCGCCCTGCGCGACTTTGATGCCGCCATTAAACAGGACCCCAAGCTGGGCGAGGCCCTGGTGAACCGCGGGGCGGCAAAGATCGGCCTCAAGGCCCCGGAGGCCGCGCTGGTCGACATCAACCGGGCCCTGGAGCTGGGCGTCTCCGAGCCGGCCAAGGCCCACTTCAACCGGGCCCTTGCCTACGAGCGGATGGGTGACCTGAAGGCCGCCTGGCTCGACTACACCAAGGCCGCCGAACTGGACCCGGAATGGGACGCACCCCGCAAGGAACTGACCCGGTTCACCGTTTCACGGAAGTAGGGTGCCTAACGGTCGAAGGGTTTCTTCGCCCGAAGGGTGACGTGAAGTTCCTTGACGACATTCCAGCGTTCGCCCGCCCAGGTTCGAAGCTCCTCCCGGGTGACCTCTCCCTTACGTTCCCGCTCCAGCCAGCGTGCGTCATATACTTGACTTGCTTCCGCTACCTCGAAGTCCACGCCGAGGGCGTAAGCGATCATTGAGTAATTCGCACGACGGGCAATCCACTCATCGTTCTTAGCCTTTGACATCATTTCGAAAGTCAAAAGCGTGAAGGGTCTGACGTGCGTGGGATCCGACCAATAGGTATCGTGCCTGAAATGGGGGACCTGAATCTCGATCAAGCCGTCCGGTGCGGTAACTCGATAAAGCTCCCGCATAACAGAGCGAAAGCCAGAGAAGTCGGCTCCCACATGTTCGAGCACGTGTTTGAGCAAAACATACTCAAAGGCATCATCCTCAAACGGCCACGGGGTCACTTCGATATCCATCAGAACATCGGGCTGACACTCTACGAAGCTATCGGCGTTGACGAAGCCTTCTCGACGGTCAAATCCGCATCCAAGGTTCAGTTTAGCCATCGCTGGTGTTCCCCAAGCTCTCAGGTCGCCGTAGGACGTTTTCCTTCTGGACAGGTTCGTCAGCGCCATTGTCAACCGGGACCTCCGGAAGGGGTGCCGATCGACGTCCAAGTACCCGAAGCCCCGAGAGGGCCGATGTTAGGAATCCCCACAGTTCCCGAAGGGGAGAGCGCCTTTGTGCCGGATCCGTCACGGTCGGGCTCCGCCCTCGGCGGCCAGGACACCGGCGCTGACCTCCTGCCAGGCGGCCTCGGCGGTGTCGGCGAAGCGGATGAGGTCGAGGTCTGCGGGGTCGATCATGCCGCGCTCCACCAGGACATCGAAGCGGATCAGGCTGCGCCAGTAGGCCTCGTCAAAGAGGACGATGGGCACCCTGGGGCCCTTGCCAGTCTGGACCAGGGTCAGGATCTCGAACAATTCGTCCAGGGTCCCGAAGCCGCCCGGGAAGGCCACCAGGGCGTTGGCCCGCATGGCCAGGTGCATCTTCCGCATGGCGAAATAGTGGAACCGGAAGGCGAGGCCCGGTGTGATGAAGGGGTTGGGGAACTGCTCGTGGGGCAGGGAGATGTTGAAGCCGATTGTGGGCGCTCCGGCCTCTGCGGCACCGCGGTTCGCCGCCTCCATCAGGCCCGGACCGCCGCCGGTGGCGATGACGTTGTCCCGGGGACCGGCCCCGGTGGGGCCCGCGAGCGCGCCACCGCGCTGGGAGGCGATGCGGCCGAATTCCCTGCCTTCCGCAAACCAGCGCCCCTTGTCGCCCGGGTCGTCTTCCCGAACCCGGGCCGAGCCGAAGACCACGATGGTCGACCGGATCCCCCAGGACTTCAGCGCCTGGTCCGCCTTCTCGTACTCCAGCAGGAAGCGAACCCCGCGCATGCTCTCGCCCAGGAGAAAATCGGGATCCAGGGCGGCGAGCCTGTAGGCCGGCTGCGAGATCAGGGCGCGGGGATCGGGCTCAGATGCGCCGGGGGGCGTCATGGACAGGCCTCCGCTGGGCTTTTCATGCCCCGTTCTATAGGCAGCGGTCGGACACGACGCAATGCGCGCGGCCGGCTGTCAGGGGGTCGGCACCTGGCCCAGGGCTAAACGGATGCTGCGTACGAGAATGTCGTCCAGCAGGGGCTTTTCGATGATCGGCACCTTCATCCGGACCGCACGTTGGCGCACTGCGGGACCCGGGTGGCTGGTGATCAGGAAGGCGGGAAGGCGGACCGCGCGGCTTCGCAGGATGCTGAGGGTCTCCAGCCCGCCCATCCCGGGCAGGTTTTCATCCAGCACCAGGCAGGCGTTCCGGCCGGGGAGTTTGGCTTCAAGCAGGTCCTCCCCGCTGGGATAGGCCTGGACCCGGTAGCCATCGAGTTCCAGGGCAAACCTCAGCGCGCTCCGAAGGGCGTCGTCGTCGTCCACGAGGATGAGCGTCGGGGGCTCGACGGAGACTGTCGCCATGGTGGATCCGAGGATTCTGAACAGCCGGCAGGGTGCTCCCGCGACCCGAGCTAGGCCTTGATCCAGCGCAAGCTTTCAGAATCCGGCGAGGATGGACATCCGGACAAGCTCGGAAAGGCTCCGGGCACCCGTCTTGGTCATGACATTCGCACGATAGACCTCCACGGTCCGCGGGCTGATGCCGAGGTCCCGGGCGATCACCTTATTGGCCTTGCCGTCGACGACTCCCTTCAGGACCTCGGTTTCCCGGCGCGACAGTGAGGTGAGCATGGCCGAGAAGACCTGGCCGCCCCTGGGCTCGGCCTGGCCTGCCGCCTTGAGGATGACTTCCTGGATCGCCGCCAGCAGGACTTCGTCATCGAAGGGCTTTTCCAGAAAGTCGGCGACCCCCCGCTTCAGGGCCTCGACCGCCATGGGCACGTCGCCATGGCCGGTGATGATGATCACCGGCGTCGGCGTCCCGCGGGCCTGGAGTTCGGTGACCATCTGCAGGCCCGTCATGCCGGGCATGCGCACATCGGTGACGATGCAGTCGCCGGCCTCGCGGTCGCCAGCTTCGAGGAAGGTTATGGCCGACTCCCAGGTCCGGCAGGAGAGCCCGGCGGATTCCAGCAGGAAGGCGAGAGACGCCCTTACGGCGTCGTCATCATCAATCACATGGACCAGGGCAGGGGGCGAGCTCATGCGTCGGCCTCGTCCGGGAGCGGAATGTCACCGTTTCGTAGCGTGAAACGGAACACCGCGCCACCTTCCGGTCTGTTGAAGGCGCTGATCTCGCCGCCGTGCGCCTCGATGATGGTTCGGCAGATGGACAGGCCGACCCCCATTCCGTCCGCCTTGGTGGTGACGAAGGGTTGGAAGAGATGGGCCAGGACTTCCGGCGGCAGGCCAGGCCCGGTATCGGAGATGCGCACTTCGACCCACCCGCCCTCGACCGCCGAGGCCTCGACCGTGAGGCGACCGGTCCCGCTCTCGCTCCTGGACTCCAGCGCGTTGCGCATCAGGTTGAGGACGACCTGTTGGATCTGCACCTTGTCGGCGAGGACCAGAGACGCCTTCGGAGAGAGATTGAACTCCAGGCGGACCCCTGTGTCCCGGGCACCCATCATGGCCAGGGCCCCGGCCTCCTCGATCAGTTTGGGAAGGGGCTCGATGCGCATGGCCGCCTCGCCCTTTCCCACGAAACTGCGCAGCCGGCGGATGATGTCTCCGGCGCGGAG
>CAIWHQ010000050.1 GCA_903912465.1 uncultured Alphaproteobacteria bacterium
CCGGGCGTCGGCATCGAAGGCGCCGTCCGGCCGCGCCATGACGCCGGCAACCTGGGCCTCGTCGTGTTCATCATCGATATCGCCCACCACGGCCTCGACCAGGTCCTCCAGGGACACCAGGCCGTCCGTGCCGCCGAACTCGTCGATTACCAGGGCCATGTGGGTACGGGTCGCCTGCATCCGCAGGAGCAGGTCGGCGGCGCGCATGGAGGCGGGCACGTAGAGGGCGTCCCGCCTGAGCCGCATCAGGACCGATTCCGCCGCCGCGCCCCGGCGGCCGCGAGGCCGGACGCCGGTGGCCATCTGCTTGAAGACATCCTTGACGTGGACGACGCCCAGGGGATCGTCGAGGGTCTCCCGGTAGATGGGCATGCGGGAGTGCTCGGCGTCGATGAAGCGGGCGACAACCTCCTCGAAGGGGGTGTCCACCTCCACGGCGACGATATCCGCCCTCGGCGTCATGACGTCGTCGACCCTCAGGGACTGGAAGGCCTGGGCCTGGTCGACCAGGCGGCCTCCGGCAGACTCCGCCAGGGCCGCCGCCGCTGTGGCGTCAGGGGTGCGGTCGCGAGCCCCGAAGATCCGGAAGATCCGGCCTGCGAGGCCCCGCCCTTGTCGCCCCTCCGGGGCGGGCGCTTCATGACTGGCCATGGTCTCCTCTTTCGGCGGCATAGGGGTCAGGTGCCCCCAGGCCGGCCAGGATTTCCGTTTCGAGGCCCTCCATCTCGGCGGCCTCTTCGTCGGTCTCGTGGTCGTAGCCTACAAGATGCAGGACGCCGTGCGCCACGAGATGTTGCAGGTGATGTTCAAAGCGCTTGTCCTGGGCCTCGGCCTCCCCCCGGCAGGTTTCGAAGGCCAGGGCGACGTCACCAAGCCAGCCCCCGGGATTGGCGGGGGCCGGGAAGGAAAGGACGTTGGTAGGTCCGGCCTTCGACCGGAAGGCGGCGTTCAGCTCAGCCAGGCGGGCGTCGTCGGCCAGGAGTATGGCCAGACCGCCCCGGGCATCCGCCGCCGCCAGGGCGGCTTCCGCGGCCCTCCGGGCGAGGCCTGGGGCGTCCGCCGGGCCGAAATCCCAGTCGCCGCCCTCTACGAGCACTTCAATCCCACCCGTCCCCGCATCCGGCGTCATTCAGCGGCGCCCGGCGGGCGGCTGTCGGCCTCGTAGGCCCGGACAATCCGCTCGACCAGGGGATGGCGCACAACATCCTCAGGCCCGAAGCGGGCGATGCCGATCCCCTTCTCGCCCTCCAGCAGGGCGACGGCATGGGCCAGTCCGGAATCCCGGGGGTGGGGCAGGTCGATCTGGCTGGGATCGCCGGTCACGACCATCTTGGCCCTCTCACCCAGCCGGGTCAGGACCATGCGCATCTGCATGCGGGAGCAGTTCTGCGCCTCATCCACGATGATGTAGGCCTCGGACAGGGTCCGGCCCCGCATGAAGGCGATGGGCGCGAGCTCGATCTCGCCCTTCTCCCGGCGGCGGCGGAACTGCTCGGCGCCCAGTATGTCGGTCAGGGCCTCCCAGACCGGCGCCATGTAGGGGTCGACCTTCTCGGTCAGGTCACCGGGAAGAAAACCCAGACGCTCGCCCGCCTCCACCGCCGGGCGCGAGACGATCAACCGTTCGACATCACCCCGCAGGAGGGCGCCGACACCGGCGGCCACGGCCAGGAAGGTCTTTCCGGTGCCGGCAGGGCCAAGCCCGAAGACCAGGTCGTTGCGGGCCAGGACCTCGAGATAGCGGGCCTGGGCGGGCGTCCGCGGCGAAACCGGCCCCCGACGGCCGGAGGGCAGGGCGCCGGGGGGCGAGCCGCGCCCGGTGCGGGCCTGGCCGATGGCCACCCGCACGTCCGCCTCGGCGACCTCCAGTCCCCGTTCCGCCCGGAGGGCCAGGGTCTCGACGACCTTCTTGGCCGAGGCGCGACCGCGCACGTCGCCGGTCAGGGCAACGCCCCCGCCGGGGGTCTCGACCAGGACGTCGAAGGCATCCTCGATCAGGGCTGCATGCCGGCTTGAGGGACCTGAAACCGCCCGGGAGGCGGCCTCGGATAGGGTGACAAACTCTGCAGTACGGCTCATGCGGTCAGGGTTTCAGCGACAAGGGTCCCCGCCAGGCTCATCCGGGCAGCGGCGTCGATGCGGACAGGGACGATCCGGCCGATGAGTTCGGCAGGGCCGTCGCAGTGCACGGCCTGCAGGTAGGGGCTTCTGCCGGATAGCTGGCCCGGGTGACGGCCAGGCTTCTCGAACAGGACGGGCAGGATGCGTCCCTCCTGGGCGCTGTTGAAGGCCTTCTGCTGGGACTCGACCAGGGCGTTCAGGCGGGCCAGGCGCTCGTCCTTGACCGCCTCGTCCACCTGTCCCGGCTGGGCCGCCGCCGGGGTCCCGGGACGCCGGGAATACTTGAAGGTGAAGGCCGAGGCGTAACCGACCTCCCGCACCAGGGCCAGGGTGGCCTCGAAGTCGGCCTCGCGTTCGCCGGGAAAGCCGACGATGAAGTCGCCGGACAGGGCGATGTCGGGCCGGACGGCGCGGATCTTCTCCATCAGGCGCAGGTAGGACCCAGCGGTATGGCCGCGGTTCATGGCCTTGAGGATCCGGTCAGACCCGGACTGCACGGGCAGGTGAAGGTAGGGCATGAGCTGGGGCAGGTCGGCATGGGCAGCGATCAGGTCGTCGTCCATGTCCCGGGGATGGCTGGTGGTGTAGCGGATCCGGTCCAGGCCATCGATCCGGGCGAGCTGGCGGGCCAGGCCGCCAAGGCCGCCATCTCCTGACCAGGCGTTGACGTTCTGGCCCAGCAGGGTGACCTCGCGCACCCCGCGGGCGGCGAGGGACCGGGCCTCGGCAAGGATTGTGTCCGCCGGACGCGACCACTCGGCCCCCCGGGTGTAAGGCACGACACAGAAGGTGCAGAACTTGTCGCAGCCTTCCTGGATGGTGAGGAAGGCGGTGACGCCCGACGTCGTCCGGGCGGCGCCCAGGGCATCGAACTTGGCCTCGGGGGCGAAGTCGGCCGCCAGGCGGTCGCCGCGGGAGCGGTGCGTCCGGGCGATCAGCTCGGGCAGCTGGTGGTAGGCCTGGGGTCCGACCACCAGGTCGACGGCCGGCTGGCGGCGGAGGATCTCCTCGCCCTCGGCCTGGGCGACGCAGCCGGCGACGGCGATGGTCATGCCCAGCCCGGCGGCGGCCCGTTCGGCCTTGAGGGCCTTCAGCTGTCCCAGCTCGGAATAGACCTTCTCGGTGGCCCTCTCCCGGATATGGCAGGTGTTCAGGACAACGAGGTCGGCCTCTTCCGGCCGCTCGGTCATAACATATCCCAGCGGCGCCAGGACATCGACCATGCGCTCGCTGTCGTAGACGTTCATCTGGCAGCCGTAGGTGCGGACATAGAGCCGCCGCGGCGCCGGCGCGGAAGGGTCACTCATGGATGGGGAGGCCATAGAGCTCCAGCCGGTGATCGACGAGGCGATAGCCAAGCCGGCGGGCGATGGCTTCCTGGAGGGCCTCGATCTCGGCGTCGACAAACTCGATCACCTTTCCGGTGGTCATGTCGATCAGGTGGTCGTGGTGGGTCTCGGGCGCCTCTTCGTAGCGGGAGCGTCCGTCCCGGAAGTCATGCCGGGAAATGATCCCCGAATCCTCGAAGAGTCGGACCGTGCGATAGACGGTCGCGATGGAGATGCGCGGATCCGCAGCGTGGGCCCTGCGGTACAGTTCCTCCACGTCGGGATGGTCCTGTGCGTCAGAAAGCACGCGGGCGATCACCCGGCGCTGGTCGGTCATGCGCATGCCCTTGGCGATGCAGAGGTTCTCGATACGGTCCAAGCTGAGGTCTCCTCTTCCTCAGGATAGGGTCTTCAGGGCTCCATGTTAAGCGCCCGCCGCAGAACAAGGGCGTCAACCGTCCCACCGTCCGGGCGGGGATAGTAACGCCTTCGCCGCCCGACCTCCCCGAAGCCGCAGCCGGCGTAGAGCCGCAGGGCGGCCAGATTGTCTTCGGCGACCTCCAGGAAGACCCACTCCGCGCCGTCTGCACGTGCCGCCTCGAGGGCCGCCTGGACCAGCCGTCGACCGGTACCGGCGCCTCGCGCCTCAGGCCGGACGCCCACACTGAGGACCTCGGCCTCCCCGGCGACGGTTCGGACCAGGATCATGCCGGCGCCGTCCTCGATCAGGGCCACGGCGCCCAGGGCGGCAATCTCGGCGGCGCTCCAGCCGGGGCTGAAGGCCGTGGCGTGAAGGTCGGCAAGGGTCGCCAGGTCCCCGGCCCCGGCGCGGCGGACGCTCATTCCGGCAACCTGCCACCCGGCAGGCGGGCGTCCGGGGCGCGCATGTAGAGCGGAATCAGGGGTCCGGGCGGGCGCAGGACGGCCATCCGCGCGGCAACCGCGACGTCGGGGGCCGCCAGGGCGAGTCTCTCGGCTCCGGGAAGGCGGCCTGGCGCCAGGTCGACGGCACCCAGGATCCGGGCCACAGGTGCCAGGGCCTCGAGTTCCGCTTCAGGCCCGAGGACCGGGGGTCCGAGGGCGACACCGCCCTCGAAGACCTGATGGCAGACCGCCTCTCCCCGCCCGGGCAGGAGAACGAGGGTCCGGCCGGGCGACCCGGCAAAGGGCTCGGCCAGGACCTCGAGGCAGCCGAGGCCGATCACCGGGCGGTCGAGGGCCAGGCCCAGGCCCTTGGCGAAGGCCAGGCCCACCCTGAGACCGGTGAAGGACCCCGGGCCCAGGGTGACGGCGATGCGGTCGAGGTCGGCAAAGGCAAGGCCGGCGCGGGCCATGACCTCCTGCGCCAGGGGGGCCAGACGCTCCTGGTGTCCCCTGTCCATGGGCTCCGAAGTCGAGACCACCGGCCTCTCCCCGTCCAGGACCGCAACGGAGCAGGCCGCCAGGCAGGTGTCGATGGCGAGGACCCGCACGTCGGCCTAGAGGGTCTGCTCGACCCGCACCACCTCGGGGACATAGTGCTTGAGCATGTTCTCGACGCCCGACTTGAGGGTGGCGGAGGACGAAGGGCATCCGGCGCAGGCACCGCGCATGTGCAGCCAGACGGTTCCGGTGTCAGGCTCGAAGCGGTCGAACAGGATGTCGCCGCCGTCCCGGGCAACGGCCGGCCGGATCCGGGTGTCGAGCAGCTCGCGGATCTCGGCCACCACCTGGGCCGTCTCGCCCTCATAGGCGTCCTCGTCCCCCGCCGCCTCGCCCCCGGCCCCGAAGAGCGGCTGGCCTGAGGTGAAGTGATCCATGATCGCCGCCAGGACCGGGGCCTTGAGATGGTCCCAGTCCACCGAGACAAGCTTTCCGACCGTCAGGAAGTCGGAGCCGAAGAAGACGCGGTTCACGCCGTCGAGGTCGAAGATCGCCGCCGCCAGGGGCGAGGCCCCGGCTTCCTCGGCAGATCGAAAGTCCCGGGATCCGGCCTCCATGACGGCGCGTCCGGGCAGGAACTTGAGGACCTGAGGGTTCGGTGTGGTTTCAGTCTGGATGAACATGAGACTGATTTGGCCCGTCGCGGCCCGCGACGCAAGATCACCGCAGGCGGGGGGCATCCTCCAGCGCGCATTGAACCCTCCGGGGAAAGGGTGTATCGCGCCCGGCGCCCGTCGGCATGGAGCCGCCGGGGCGGGGCGAAGGCCCCTCGGGGATAAACATGGCGGAAGCGGCTGGGTCTTCGGGCGACGCACCTCCCACCTCGACAGACTCCCACCAAGGACACCGCGAAGGCTTCGGGGCCCTGGCCCTGGGTGCCATTGGCGTCGTCTTCGGCGACATCGGGACCAGCCCCATCTACGCCATGCGCGAGGCCCTCGCCCATTCGCGGGCCGACGTCTCCCCCGAGCTTTCGGTCCTGGGCGTCATCTCGCTGATCACCTGGGCCCTCATTCTGGTGGTGACCGTCAAGTACGTCGCCTTCCTGATGCGGGCGGACAACAAGGGCGAGGGCGGCACCCTGGCCCTGATGGCCCTGGCACAGAGGGCGCTGTCCAAGCCTTCCGGCTTAGTCCTCTTCCTCGGCATGGTCGGCGCCGCCCTGTTCTACGGCGACGGGGTCATCACCCCGGCCATCTCGGTGCTCGGCGCGGTCGAGGGCCTGAGGGACGCCCCGGGGGTCAGCCCCGAGCTCGGTGCCCTGGTGCTGCCGATCTCTGCGGCCATCCTCATCACCCTTTTCCTGGTCCAGTCCCGGGGCACGGCCAGCATCGCCCGGGCATTTGGCCCCATCACCACCGCCTGGTTCCTGATCCTGGCGGCGCTGGGCGTCTTCCACATCTTCGAGTCCCCCTCTGTCCTGAGGGGCCTGATGCCGCACTACGGGATCCTGTTCCTGCTGGACAACGGCTTCGTCGGCTTTGTCATCCTGGGCAGCGTCTTCCTGGCCGTGACCGGGGCCGAGGCGCTCTACGCCGACATGGGCCATTTCGGGAAGCGGCCCATCCAGGCGGGCTGGCTCTTCCTGGTCCTGCCGGCGCTGGTTCTGAACTACCTGGGCCAGGGCGCCCTGGTGCTCGCCCACCCCGAGGCCCGGGGGAACCCCTTCTTCGACATGATCCCGGTCGCCGTCTATTGGCCGGTCCTGCTGATGGCCACCGCCGCGAGCGTGATCGCCAGCCAGGCCGTGATCACCGGCGCCTTCTCCATGACCCAGCAGGCCGTACAGCTGGGACTGCTGCCCCGCATGGACATCCGCCGTACCTCCGAGACCCAGGCCGGGCAGATCTACGTGCCCCAGGTGAACACCTTCCTGATGATCGGCGTGATCGCGCTGCTGTTCACGTTCCAGACCTCGTCCAATATGGCGGCAGCCTACGGTATCGCGGTCACAGGCTCCATGTTCGTCGACACCCTGCTGTTCTTCGTGATCATCCGGTACCTGTGGAAGAAGCCCCTCTGGATGGCGACGCTTGCCGCAGTGGGTTTCGGCCTGCTCGACATCGTCTTTATCTCCTCGAACATGCTCAAGCTGCCCCAGGGAGCCTGGCTGCCCCTGGTCATGGGCGCACTGCTGGTGGTGATCATGTGGACCTGGAACCGGGGCACCCGGATCCTGGGCGATAAGACCCGCCAGGACTCCGTCGCCCTGGCCGATCTGTCGGACATGCTCCTGGCCCGGCCGCCCCACCGGGCCTCGGGCTCGGCGGTCTTCCTGACCTCGGACCCCGATGTCGCCCCGGTGGCCCTCATGCACAACCTGAAGCACAACAAGGTGCTGCATGAGCGCAACATCATCCTGACCGTGATCACTGCCCAGACCCCCCGGGTCCGGGACGAGGACCGCATCCGGATCGA
The DNA here is from genome assembly GCA_903912465.1 of uncultured Alphaproteobacteria bacterium. Taxonomy (GTDB): domain Bacteria; phylum Pseudomonadota; class Alphaproteobacteria; order Caulobacterales; family Caulobacteraceae; genus Phenylobacterium. Next base: position 7,290 of record CAIWHQ010000050.1, read on the forward strand.
GCCGATTAATGCGGACTTCAAGAAGCTGACCGTGTCCTACGGCTTCATGGAGAGCCCGAACATTCCCCGGGCCATGACCCTTTGCCGGCAGCAGGGGCTGAAGTTCGACATCATGGCCACCAGCTTCTTCCTCGGCCGCCGGTCGGTGGTGGCGTCCGCCAGCTCGGGCATGCCCCTTTGGCAGGACAAGCTGTTCATCTTCCTGATGCGCAACGCCGCCAACCCGACGGACTTCTACAAGATCCCGCCGGGCCGCGTGGTCGAGCTGGGCACCCAGGTCACCGTCTGAGGCCTTGCCCGCCCCGCCCCGCCAACGCTAGAGCCCCTCCCCTCGTCGCCCCTCCGGAATGCCCGCCATGACCCGAGACATCAAGAAAGTCGTCCTCGCCTATTCCGGCGGCCTCGACACCTCGATCATCCTGAAGTGGCTGCAGACCGAGTATGGCGCCGAGGTGGTGACCTTCACCGCCGACCTCGGCCAGGGCGAGGAGATCGAGCCGGCCCGGGCCAAGGCCCTGGCCGCCGGGGTCAAGCCCGAGAACATCTTCATCGAGGACGTGCGCGAGGAATTCGTCCGCGACTACGTCTTCCCCATGTTCCGGGCCAACACGGTCTATGAGGGCCAGTACCTGCTGGGCACCTCCATCGCCCGGCCCCTGATCGCCAAGAAGCAGATCGACATCGCCCGCCAGACCGGCGCGGACGCCGTCAGCCATGGTGCCACCGGCAAGGGCAATGACCAGGTCCGGTTCGAGCTCGGCTACTACGCCCTGGAGCCCGACATCCATGTCATCGCCCCCTGGCGGGAGTGGGACTTCAAGTCCCGGGAGGCCCTGCTGGAGTTCGCCGAGAAGCACCAGATCCAGATCACCAAGGACAAGCGCGGCGAGGCCCCCTTCAGCGTCGATGCCAACCTCCTGCACTCCTCTTCAGAGGGCAAGGTGCTGGAGGATCCGGCCGTGGAGGCACCGGAGTTCGTGCACATGCGCACGATCTCGCCGGAGGACGCCCCGGACGAGCCCACCGTCTTCACCCTGGACTTCGAGGGCGGCGACCCCGTGGCCATCGACGGAGTGCGGATGAGCCCGGCGACCCTGCTGACCCGGCTGAACCAGCTGGGCCACGACAACGGGATCGGCCGGCTGGACCTGGTGGAAAACCGCTTTGTCGGCATGAAGTCCCGGGGGGTCTACGAGACCCCCGGTGGCACCATCCTCCTGGCCGCCCACCGGGGCATGGAGTCCATCACCCTCGACCGCGGGTCCATGCACCTGAAGGACGAGCTCATGCCGCGCTATGCCAGCCTGATCTACAACGGGTTCTGGTTCGCCCCCGAACGCGAGATGCTGCAGGCGGCCATCGACCTGTCCCAGAAGCACGTCACCGGCCAGGTCCGGGTCAAGCTCTACAAGGGCAATGTGTCCGTGATCGGCCGCACCAGCCCCTGGTCGCTCTACGACCAGGACCTCGTCACCTTCGAGGAAGGCGCGGTGGCCTACGACCACCGCGACGCCGCCGGCTTCATCAAACTGAACGCCCTGCGGCTGCGGGTCCAGGCCCGGCGCGACCGCCGGACCGGAGGGTAGTTCCCTCCCGGGGCGGAGCATGTCACCCTCCGGGAAACTGAAGGATCCCCCATGAGCTTCCCGAACCTCACCGCCGTCGTCACCCTTCTCGCCCTTCTGGCCTATATCTGGATGGGTGCCCGGGTCGGCGGCGCCCGCCGGACCTCCGGCATCGCCGCCCCCGCCATGTCCGGCGACCCGACGCTCGAGCGCTACCTTCGCGTCCAGGGCAACACCCTGGAATGGCTGCCGATCTTCCTCGGCTCCCTCTGGCTGTTCGCCCACTACTGGGGCGACCTGCTGGCGGCCGGCATCGGCCTCATCTGGATCGTCGGCCGGGTGCTCTACGCCATCGGCTACTCCGCATCGGCGGACAAGCGCGAGCTGGGCTTCATCGTGCAGATGATCGCCTCGGCAGTCCTGCTCTTCGGAGCCCTCGGCAAGGCGGTCCTCTCGGCTATCGCCTGACGTGCTGGGCCTGAGTACTGGGCCTGGGGTTCTGGGCCTGGGGTTCTGGGCCTGACCTGGCGCCATAGTTTCGCCGAAGATGGGCGCAAACCTCTTCGCTCACGTCTCCGCTGGAGTTCCCGATGCGACTGAAGACTCTCGCCCTGGCTGCCGGCCTCGCCCTTGCGGCGGGCCTGTCCGCCTGCACCACCGCAACGCCCTACCAGCCCCTGTTGGCCGAGTCCCCGGGGCTGGGCGGGTATTCGGATGTGCGGATCGAGCCCGGGCGCTACCGGGTGAGCTTCTCCGGCAACAGCCTGACCTCCCGCGAGACGGTGGAGCTCTACCTCGCCTATCGGGCGGCCGAGCTGGCCCTGGCCAACGGCTACGACACCTTCACCCTCGTCTCCCGGGATACCGACCGGAAGTCCACCGTGCGAATGGACTCCGGGCCCTCGCCCCTGCCCTACTGGAACCCCTACTGGCGGTATTACGGGCCCTATGGTTGGCGAACCTACGATCCCTGGATGGAGGGACCCTACGGTCGTCAGTCCCTTGAGGCCTCCACGGTCGAGAAGTTCACCGCCTCTGCCGAGGTTGTCCTCGGTCGCGGCCCGAAACGGGCGGATGACCCTCAAGCCTTCGACGCCCGCGCCGTGATCGAGAACCTGGGCCCACGCATCCAGCGCCCGGATGACGGCCGGGTCGGGCCCAAGGTCGGCAGCTAGGCAGTCTCATCGGTGAAGGTCAGGCCCGCACGGGCGGCCAGGCGCTCGATCAGGGGCACGCCCAGGGCCGCCCCCGGGGTCCAGACACCGCCCGCCGTCGCCGGGGTGCGGATGAGCTGGATGGCGGTCTCGGCCATCATCTTTGAGGTCGAGCCGTAGCCAGGGTCGCGGTCACCCTTGACCGAGACGCGGACCTTTCGCCCGTCCGCGCCGATGCCCACGAACAGGATGTCGTAGAAGCCGTTCTCGCGCTCCTCGAGGCTGGGCCCCTCGCCCGGCTTCGGGGCGCCGGCGCCGCCGAGGTCCGTGAAGGAGGTGCTGGAGCCCGGCGCCGTGACGGACATTTCGTCGTAGGCGAAATCCGCCCCCCAGGGATGGCCCTGCAGGAAGTTCGAGCGGTGGACGTTCTTGGTGTTGATGGCCGCCATCATGAAGGGGCCGACCTCGGCGCCGACGTCCTCGTCGAAGGCCGACTCATTGCCCGAAGGTTGGGTCGGGCCCGTGAAGCCGGGCGTCAGGGCGAAGGGGTCCATCATCAGCTGGAACAGGGCAGGATTACGCCGGATGGCGTCCATGGTGGCCGCGCCACTGGCGGCGGTGCCGCCGGACAGCCCGCCGCGCATGTCCCGCACCCGGCCCTTCACCCGGGGGACGGGTTGGCCGAGGCGGCGCTTGGCCGTCTCCTCGGCGAACAGGACGCCCAGTTCGAAGGGGATGGAGTCGAAGCCGCAGGAGAAGAGGATGCGCGCGCCCGAGGCCCGGGCGGCCTCGTGGTGGGCGGCGACCATCTCAGCCATCCAGTTGGACTCCCCGCACAGGTCCACATAGTCGGTCCCCGCCTCGACGCAGGCGGCGACGAGGTCGGAACCATAGAGCTGGTAGGGCCCGACGGTGGTGACGATGACCTTTGCGCGGCGCACCATGGCGCTCAGCTGGGCCGGGTCGGTGGCGTCGCAGACCACCAGGGGCGTGGAGGCGGACGCGCCGACCAGGTCGCGGACCTCGGCCAGCTTGTCCGCCGAACGGCCGGCCATGGCCCAGGAGACCTCGCCCCCCGGCGACTGGGTGCGGACCAGGTGCTCGGCCACGAGGCGGCCGGTGAAGCCGGTGGCCCCATAGACGATGATGTCGAATTCCGCGTCGGTCCGCATGGGTCTCTCCCTGTCTGATAGGAGGGGTATGCCTCCTCCCGGGTCGTCAGCCAAGCCGTCGGCGCGCCAACCAGACCGAATGCCCGCCGCAGTCCGGATCTTCTGGCGTGAACTGGAGGACCTCGAAGTCCTGTCTTGCCAGCAGGTCACGGTACTCGGCGGGGGACAGGCTGGCATGGTGCAGGGGATCGCCACCGAACACACCCATGGCCGTCCCCGCTTCCGGGCCGGAGGTGAACATCAGCCGGGCGCCCGGCGCGGCGTGGGCACCGAAGACCGGGAAGAGGGCCCTCTGGTCGTCGTGAGTCAGGTGGAACAGGCTGTCCCAGGCCAGGAGGCCGTCAAAGGTCTGTCCGAGATCCAGGCCCCGCATGTCCGCGCAGAGCCAGGTCCCGGCAGGAAGGCGGCGGCGCGCCCGTTCGACCGCGGGCGCGGAGGCGTCGACGCCGGTGACGGCGAAGCCGCGGTCCAGGAACCAGGCGCCAAGGGGCTGACCCGTCCCGCAGCCTAGGTCCAGCACCCTTCCCCCCGGGGGCAGGCCGTCCGCGAGGCGCGACAGCCAGGTGCCCTCTATCCGGACCTCCGCCCCCCGGGCCGCATCCCAGGCGTCTGCATGGCGGGTATAGAGGCCGATCACGTCCCCGGCGGCGCGGCGGACCTCGGATTCGTCCATCTTGGGCGCTTCAGGCATGGGCGGACGCTGCCATGGCCGGGCGCCGGACGCCAGATCGCGCCAGCGCGCCGGGTGGAGCACACTTGCCCGAGGGGCGGGCGGAGCCTATCGAGGAAGCTTGAGCTTGCTTCCACTGCCCCCGCCGTCATCCGGATCGCCAACCATGCGTCAATTCAGCCTCCAGACCCGGCTCATCGCCTTCATCCTTCTCCTGCTCCTGACCTCGGTGGGTGTGGTGGCGGGCCTGGGCTATGCCAGTGCCCGAAGCTCCCTGAAGGCCGCCGCCCTGGCCCAGCTCCAGGGCGTCCAGACCTCCCGGGTGAAGCTGGTGTCGGAGCTTCTGCAGGCCTCAAGGAACGAGGTCCTGGCCCTCTCCGGCCTGCCGGAAATCGGCCAGATGAGCGCCGAGCTCCGGGCCGGCTACAGGGCCCTGGGCGACACGCCGCCGGATGCGGCGACCCGGGCCGCCGTGACGGCTTTCTACGACCGCGACTTCGCGCCGGCCCTCAGCCGCGGGATCGACGCGACAGTGGACCCGGAGGACCTCCTGCCGTCCTCGAACGCGGGATGGCGCGCCCAGGCGGCCTATGTGGTCCCGTCGGCGCGGCCCTACACGGGCTCCCAGCCCCTGCCGACGGGCGCAGATTCCACACCTTACGGGCGATCGGTAGAGGATAGCCACGCGCGGCTTGGGGATATTCTCCGCAGGTTCGGCTTCGAGAACGTCCTGCTGATCGACCCTGACACCCTTGAGGTCTTCTTCAGCTACCAGGCCAACGCCGCCCTGGGGACCAGCCTGGAGACCGGTCCCTATGCCTCCAGCAACCTGGCGGAGGCCGTACGGGCGCTCCGGCGCACCCAGAACGTCGATGACTACCGGATGTCGGACTTCGAGTTCTACCGGCCCGCCCTGGGCAAGCCCCGGGGCTTCATCGCCACCCCCGTGTTCGACGGCAACCGGCTGGTGGCCATCATGGCCCTGCGCCTGGCCACGAACAAGATCGAGGCGGCCCTGTCCAATGAAGGCATGGGAAAGACCGGCGAGGTCTTCCTGATCGGTCCCGACAAACGGCTGCGGACCGAGTCCCGCTTCATGCAGGAGGACCCCAAGGCCTTCGTCGCCGGCCTGCGCAGTTCCAAGCTCACCACCCACACTGTGGACAAGATCGAAAGTCTCGGCACCGCCGTCCTGCTGGCGCCCCAGGAGGGCGAGGCCGCAGAGTCGGCCCTCACGGGGCGTCGCGGGGTGGACGACGACGATGTGGACTACCGGGGCGTGCCGGTCTTCACCGCCTACGGGCCGGTGGACCTGGACTCCCTGCGCTGGGCCGTGATCGCCCAGGTCGACCAGAAGGAGGCCCTGGCGCCCGTCCGCGCCTATGCCGCCCAGGCCCTGGTGGCGACGGTCGGCCTGGCCCTGCTGGGCTCCCTGATCGCCATCGCCTATGCCTCGCGGATCACCCGCCCGATCAGCGCCCTGGCCGCCGCCGCCGAGCGGGTCGGGCAGGGCGACAGCGACGCCGAGGTCACGCCGCCGAAGGATCCCGAACTCCGTGCCCTCGGGGACTCCCTCAACCGGATGATCCGCAACCTGCGGGCGCAGAAGGCCGAGGTCCAGGCCCAGGCCCAGGAGAGCGAGCGCCTGCTCGAGAGCCTGCTGCCGGCCTCGGGCGCTGCCCAGATGCGCGAGGGCGGGCATGACACCCCGCGCTCCTTCGCCGACGTCACCGTGGCTTTCGTCAATCTCTTTGGCCTCGACGCCCTGGCCCTGACCCTGGGCGAAGAGGCTGCGCTCAGCCTGCTGAGCGACATGGTAGGCGCCTTCGACGAGGTGGCAGAGGGCCTGGGCGTGGAGAAGGTCCGGACCATCGGTTCGTCCTACCTCGCCGCCTCGGGCCTTTCGGCCGAACGGCCGGACCACACCCTGCGCATGGTCGAGTTTGCCCGGGAGGCGGTCCGGATCGTAAGTCGGTTCAACGCCGAGCGGGGCCTGGAGCTCGTGGCCGAGGTGGGCATCAACACCGGGCCTGTGACCGGCGGCCTGGTGGGCCGCAGGCGGTTCATCTACGATCTCTGGGGCGACACCGTCCGCCTCGCCCGGGGTATCGTCTCGGATGGCGAGACCTCCATCCAGGTGACAAAACCGGTCCGCGACCGGGTGCAGGACCTGATCACCTTCGGTCCCGCCGTCGCCACGGAGATCAAGGGCATGGGCCGGATCGAGCTCTATCCCCTGATCGAGGCCGGCACCTCCCGGAAGACGGCGAAACGGGACGAGGGCGCCTGACATGATGCCTTCCGAACTGGGCGGCCTGGCCCTTGGCCCGGCCCTGGCTGTGGGCCTCGGCCTGCCCCTCGTCCTGCTGGTCATGACCGAGGCCATCCAGGTCGCCGGACGCCGGGGTCACCCCGTCGCCGGACCCCTGCGCTGGACCCGGAACTGGCTCATGCCGGTCCTGGCCCTTGTGCTCTTCCTGCGGGTGGCCGCGGGCCTGCCGGGCACGAACCTGTCTGTCCGCCTCGCCGAGACCGTTCTGTGGATCTTCCTGGCGGCAGGCACCCTCAACTTCATCAACAGCCTGGTCTTTGAGGCGGCGGCGCTGGGAAGCTGGGCGACCCGGGTGCCCCGGCTCCTGCGCGACCTGATCCGGATCCTGCTCGTCGGCCTGGCCGGCGCCGTGGTCTATTCCACGGTCTGGGGAAAGGACCTGTCGGGCGCCCTCGCCGCCCTTGGTGTCAGCTCCATCGTCGTGGGCCTGGCCCTCCAGGAGCCCCTCGGAAACCTCTTCTCCGGCGTCATGCTCCTGATGGAGCGGCCCTTCGAGGTGGGTGACCATATCGAGATCGGCGACGTCTCGGGCGAGGTGAAGGAGATCAACTGGCGCTCCGCCCACCTCAAGTCCTTTGGCGGACTGACGCGGGTGGTGCCCAACTCGGTGCTCAACAAGGAGGTCATCACCAACTACTCCCGGCCGCGCCGGATGAGGATGGAGATGATCGAGGTCTCCTTCAGCTACGATGACGCACCCAACGATGTCCGCGACACCCTCCTTGCGGTAGCGGCCGAGACCCCCGGGGTCATCGCGGCCCCGGCGCCCATCGCCGCCACCCTGAACTTCGGTGACTTCGGCATCGCCTACCGCCTGATCTACCGGACCCTCGAGGAAGACCGCTGGCCGGTGCGGGGCGAGCTCATGACCCGGATCTGGTACGCCGCCCGGCGGCGGGGCCTGAACATGCCCTATCCCGTGACGGTCAACCTCGACTACGAACAGAAGGGCGTCTTCGGGCGCACCCCGCCCCAGGCCCGGGACCTCCTGGCCGGGCTGGGCCGCTTCCCGGACCTGTCCGGCGTCACCGAACAGGCCCTGGAGACCCTGGATTTCGCGCGCCAGGAGGTCCTGTTCCGGGAGGGCGACCCCCTGACCGGCGTGCTGGTCCTCGTCCGGGGCGAAGTCTCCCTGCAGATGGGGCGCGGCGAGGCGGCCGTCGAAATCGCCCGGGTGTCGCCCGGTGATATCTTCGGCGAGAGCGGCATGTACGGACGCCAGGCCTCAAGCCTGAGCGCCGTCGCCATGGAGGACTGTCTCGTGGTCCGCATGGCACCCGACGCCATCTCTCAGGTCTTCGAGAAGAGCCCGGTCCTGGCGCGGGAGGTGGGGCAGGTGGTTGAGGCGCGCCGCAGCACCGCCCAGGCCGCACGCGAGAGCCGGCGCAGGTCCTGATCCTCAGGTCGCCCCTGCTGGAGTGCAGCCCATGCCCGTCACGCCCGCCCGCGCCAGGGCCCTCGCCCTCGGCTTCGAAGGCGCCTCCGAGCGCCCGCACTTTGATCGCACGGCGCTCAGGACGCCGCGCAAGACCTTCGCCACGCTCGCCGGGGATGGCACCGACATCAACCTGATGTTTGACCCCGATCTGCGCGATTTCTTTTGTGAGCAGGACCCGGTCGCCTTCGCTCCCGTCCCGGGCG
>CAIWHQ010000051.1 GCA_903912465.1 uncultured Alphaproteobacteria bacterium
CGAACCGCTCCCAGGGGTCGCGGAAGATTCCCATCTCGCCGCCCAGCTTCTCGGCATAGAGGCCCCAACCCTCGGTGAAGGCCGTCACGTCCGCCGAGCGGCGGAAGCGGGGAACACCCGCCGCCTCCTCGGCCAGGGCGATCTGCAGGTGATGACCCGGCACCGCCTCATGCAGGGTCAGGGCGGGCAGTTCGTAGAGCGGGCGCTGGTCCAGTCGGGAGGTGTTGACCATGTAGCCGCCCGCGACGCCCCGGGCCGCAGAGCCGCCGAAGTAGCGACCCGTGGTGTAGGTCTCCTCGATCTCGGCCGGCACCGGGCGGACCCCGTAGGACAACCGGGGCAGGGTGGCGAACCAGGCCGGAAGTTCGTCGTCGATCCGCTTGGCGATCCGCGATGCCTTCTCCAGCAGGGCCTCGCGGCTGTCCGCATAGAACCGGGGATCGGACCTCAGCATGGCCAGGAAGGCCGGGAAGTCGCCCTTGAAGCCGGTCTCGCCGATCACCCCCTCCATTTCGCGCCGGATGCGCGCCACCTCGGCCAGGCCGATGGCGTGGATCTCGTCGGGAGTCATCCGGGTGGTGGTGTGGTCCGCCACGAGCCAGCGGTAGTAGGCCTCCCCGCCGGGCAGGGACCGGGCACCCAGCGACTTACGGGCGGCCGGCAGGTACTCGGTCTCGAGGAACTGGACAAAGCGTCGACGGGCCGGCTGCAGTCCGTCACGCACGGCGGCCTCCGCCTCGGCCCTCAGGGCGGCGCGCGTGTCAGCCGGCATATCCGCTGGCAGGCGTGAGAGGGGCGAGAGCAGGGGATCCGAAGCCGGCGGCGTCGCCGCGGCCGCCCGGGCCCGGGCCAGGACCTGTTCCACGGTCATGCGGGGCTGGGTGAAGCCTGAGGCCACCCCCCTCCGGGCGTTGGCGATCTGGGCGTCGAAGTAGGCGGGCGCCGCCTTCAGCCGGGCGATCCAGGCGCGGGCGTCCGCCGTCGTCCGCATGGGGGTTCCGCCGGCGATGTAGGACAGGGTCTGGTCGAAGCCCCCATCGGAATTGAAGGGCATGCGCGCCTCGTCGAAGTCGAGGCTGGCGATCCGGCGGTCCAGGGTCCAGCCCAGGAAGTCCCGGTTCAGGCGGTCTGTGGCGTCGCCCTCGGGGCCCGGCAGGGCCTGAAGCCGATTGCGGAAGGCGACAAGGGCCGTCCGTCGCCGGGCGTCGGCGGCGGGGCTTGGATCCGGAAGACGCTCCAGGGCGGCCCGGTCGCCCTCCCGGCCCGCATCGAAGGGATCGTCCGAAAGGCTCCAGGCCTCGTAGTCGGAGATCAGCCGCGTCAGGGCCGGAGAGTCTGCCCGGGCGGCACCCGCAAGGGCCAGGACGACCGCCGCAGCCACGCCCGCAAGCTTCCCGAATCCTGGCATGTGCAGCCTCCCTTGCCTCTTGAGTGAACGGGGCCCTCTTGAATGAACAGGGCCCTCTTGAATGAACTGGGCTTCCTACCCCTCTTGCCCGCCTGCGCCAATGCGGGCCAAGGTCCGGTGGACGGAGGGCCCCTTTTGGGGCTGGGGGACGACGACCATGAGCTTCATCACCCGGCGAAGGGCCGTGGACCAGCGGCCCGCCGCCCAGGGCGCGCATGACCTTCGCGCCACCCTGCGATGGCCCCACCTCATGGCCCTGGGGGTCGGTGCCATCGTCGGCACCGGCATCTATACCCTGACAGGCGTAGGGGCCGGCCTGGCGGGGCCGGGGGTCATCCTGTCCTTCGCCATTGCCGGCCTTGTCTGCATGCTGGCCGCCCTCTGCTACGCCGAGATGGCCACACTCATGCCCCATGCGGGCAGTGCCTATTCCTATTCCTACGCCGGCATGGGCGAGATGGTCGCCTGGATCATCGGCTGGAGCCTGATCCTGGAGTACACCGTGGTCTGCTCGGCGGTAGCGGTGGGCTGGTCAGGCTACGCACAGGGCTTCCTGGAGGCCCGGGGCCTGGTCCTCCCTCCCGCCCTGGCCAGCGGCCTCCTGACCGGGCAGGCCGGTGGGCTCGTCAACCTGCCGGCTGTCCTCATCACCCTGGCGGTCGCCGGCGTGCTGCTGGTGGGCGTCCGCGAGAGCGCCACGGCCAACATCGCCCTGGTGGTCCTGAAGCTCGCCGCCCTTGCAGCCTTCGTGGCCCTGGCCTTGCCGGCCTTCGACCCGGACCGGTTCAGCCCCTTCCTGCCCTTCGGATTCGCCGCCCACACGGGTCCGGATGGGGCGCCGCAGGGGGTCATGGCGGCCGCTGCGCTGATCTTTTTCGCCTTCTACGGCTTCGACGCCATCTCCACCGCCGCCGAGGAGGCGAAGGACCCGGGCCGGGACCTGACCCTCGGCATCATCGGCTCCATGGTCGCCTGCGCAGTCATCTACATGGCCGTGGCCGCCGCTGCCCTCGGCGCCTCGCCCTGGCAGGCCTTCTCGAAGAGTGACGAGCCCCTGGCCTTCATCCTCCGCTCAGGTGGGCATGACCTCGCCGCCGTCCTGATCGCCGCCGCCGCCGTCATCGCCCTGCCCACCGTCATCATGGCCTTCATGTTCGGGCAAAGCCGGGTCTTCTTCGCCATGGCCCGGGACGGACTCCTGCCCCGCGGCCTGGCCCGGGTGAGCCCCCGGGGGGCGCCGGTACGGGTGACCCTGTTCACTGCGGTTCTCGCCTCGGTCATCGCCGGGGCCGCGCCGCTGAAGCTGATCGCCGAGCTGGCCAACGCCGGCACCCTGGCCGCCTTCGTCGCCACTGCCCTGTCCATGATGATCCTGCGGATGCAGCGCCCCGACCTTCCCCGGCCCTTCCGTACACCCCTCTGGTGGATCGTCGGGCCCCTGGCGATCGCCGGATGCCTCTACCTCTTCTGGAGCCTACCAGCCCTGACCCGCTGGCTCTTCCTGGGCTGGAACCTCGTGGGCCTGGCCGTCTACCTCCTCTGGAGCCGCCGGCACAGCCTGCTGGCGGGAAGCTAGGGCTGCCGAACAAGGGCATTGCCGCAGGAGCAGGACGCGGATGTCGTCGGACCCGAGTTTCGAACTGAACTCCGAAGGGCTGTTTCGGGCCCTGGAGTTGCTTGAAGGGCGGGGCGCTTCAGGGGGCGCCTCCACCGGCCTTCCGACGTCATTGCCCGATGTGGGACTCGGCGAGAGGGAAGCCCTGGAGCGGCTTGCCCCCGGGGTTCTCGGCCATGCGACCTATCTCGACGCCGGCGAGGCGATGGCGCACATGGACCCGCCGACCCCATGGATCACCTGGGCCGTGGCGCTCTGGAACGCCCGTCTCAACCAGAACCTGCTGCATCCTGCGACCGCCCCGTTTGCCCGCGAAGCGGAAGCCTGCGTCGTCGAATGGTTGGCACCATTCTTTGGAATGAACGGCGGTCACATGACGGCCGGATCGAGCCTCGCCAATCTGACGGCCCTGTGGGCGGCGCGGGACCTTCGGGGCGTCACGAAGGTGGTCGCCTCCTCGGCTTCCCACCTCAGCGTCCGCAAGGCTGCCCGGATCCTGGGCCTCGAATACGTTGAAGCGGGTACTGATCCGCGCCACCGACTGGATCCGGCCACCCTGCCGGGTGACCTGTCGGACGCCTGCCTGGTCCTTACCGCCGGGACCACAAGCGTGGGGGCCATGGATCCCCTGGACGTTTGCGGCCGGGCTGGCTGGACGCATATCGATGCGGCCTGGGCGGGCCCGCTGGCCCTGTCGGGTCGGTACCGGAGCCTTCTGTCCGGCGTCGACCAGGCCGACTCCGTCGCCGTGTCGGCGCACAAGTGGCTGTTTCAACCCAAGGAGTCGGCGCTCGTCCTGTTCCGTGACACGGAAGCGGCCCACCGCACCCTGAGTTTCGGTGGTGCCTACCTTGCGGCGCCGAACATTGGCGTCCAGGGGTCGCACGGCGCGGCGGGAACCCTGCTGCTGGCGACTCGTCTGGCG
>CAIWHQ010000052.1 GCA_903912465.1 uncultured Alphaproteobacteria bacterium
CCGGCCGGACGGGAGCCTGATCAGCGCCTTTGATTCCATCTACATCGTGACCCTCCAGGACGGCCGCTGGGGCGTCCAGGGCCGGTCCAGCTATGCCCCCTGAACCGGTAAGTCCGCCATGAAGGCTGCAAGCTACCCCCTCGCCCGCCAGCAGGACTTCACCTCCCGAATCAACGGGAAGGCCTATCGCCTGCGGATCGCCACGCCCTACGGCCCGCCGCCCGAGGGCGGATACCCGGTCCTCTACATCCTCGACGGCGACGGCTATTTCGGCTCCTTCGCTGACGCCGCCCGCCTGCGCGCCGCCGGCGGGCTGGAGCTGCCCCATACCGTGGTCGTCGGCGTGGGCTATCCCGGCGAGGACTTCACCGGGGCCCTTGGCCGACGGTTCCTCGACCTCACCCCGACCGAGCCCAGCGCGGCGGAGAAGGCCAACCACACCTTCGCCTCGGGCGAGATCCGCTACGCCGGGGCGGACGACTTCCTGGAAATCCTGACCCAGGAGGTGCGTCCCCGGGTCGCCGAGGTCCTGCCGGTCGACCCGGCCCGCGAGGCGCTGTTCGGCCACTCCCTGGGCGGCCTCTTCGTCCTCTACAGCCTGTTCCGCAGGCCCGAGGCCTTCTCGGCCTGGCTCTCCCTCAGCCCGTCCATCTGGTGGGACGGACGCTTCGTCCTGCGGGGCGAGGCAAACTTCACCTCCGCCCTACCGGGCCTTGCCCGTCCGCCCAGGCTCTTCGTTGGCGTCGGCTCCCTGGAGCAGCCCGAGGGGTCGCCGGCGCGGATGGTCGACAACGCCGTCGAACTGTCGGCCCGCTTCCGCGCCCTGCCGGGCCCGCCGGGCTGGCGCTTCGCCTCCCGGGTCTTCGAGGGCGAGACCCACACCGGCGTGGTCTGGCCGGCCATCAACCCCATGCTCGACTTCGCCCTTAAGGACGCCTGAGGTCCGCTTGCCGGACGCCGGCAGGCCTGTAGAAGACTCCCAACCCGACCGTCGATGGAGGCCGACCGTGCCTGACACCTTCCGCGCCCTGCGCGCCCACAAGACCGATGCCGGGATCGAGACCCGTCTGGAGACCCTGACAGACGCCGATCTCATGGAGGCCGATGTCACCGTGCGGGTCGAGTTCTCGACGGTAAACTTCAAGGACGGCCTGGCCCTGACCGGTCGCTCCCCCATCCTGCGCACCTTCCCCATGATCCCCGGCATAGACTTCGCCGGGGTAGTGGAGACCTCGGCCCATCCGGGCTTTGCCGCCGGCGACCGGGTGGTGCTGAACGGCTGGGGCGTCGGCGAGACCTGGCATGGTGGCTACGCCCAGAAGGCACGGGTCAAGGGCGACTGGCTGGTCAGACTGCCCGACAGCCTGACCACTGCCCGGGCCATGGCCATCGGCACGGCGGGCTACACGGCCATGCTCTGCGTCATGGCCCTGGAGCGCCAGGGGGTGACCCCGGGGTCCGGGGACATCCTGGTCACCGGCGCCGCCGGCGGGGTGGGCAGCGTCTCCATCGCCCTCCTGTCGGCCCTCGGCCACCGGGTCGTGGCCTCCTCCCGCCGGGCGGCAAACGAGGGCGACTACCTTCGGGGCCTGGGTGCCGCCGAGGTGATCGACGCCGCTGAGTTCGCCGGTCCTGCCCGCCCCGTCGGCAAGGAACGCTGGGCCGGCGTGGTGGACTCCGTGGGCAGCCATACCCTGGCCAACGCGATTTCCCAGACCCGCTACGGCGGGGCGGTGGCGGCCTGCGGCCTGGCCCAGGGCATGGACCTGCCCGGGTCCGTGGCGCCCTTCATCCTGCGCAGCGTCGTCCTCGCCGGGGTGGACAGCGTCATGAGGCCCATGCCGGACCGGATCGAGGCCTGGCGGCGACTGGGAACCGACCTGGACCTCACCCGGCTGGATGCCATGACCGAGGTGGCCGGCCTGTCCGACCTGCCGCGCCTGGCCGGCGAGATTCTCGACGGCAAGGTCCGCGGCCGGGTGGTGATCGATCCCTCGATCTAGCGGACGCCGGCTGCAGGCCGCCGCGCGGCCAGGAGCAGTAGTCCGGCGAAGATCCCCAGGTTCTTGATGAAGTTCTGCATCTCGTGCTGCGGGTTGCCACCCGGATAATCGTTCCAGAAATCGTGCATGAAGAGGCAGATCAGAAGGGTCAGCCCGGCGAGCAGGAAGGCGGCTGTCCGGGCGTTCCAGTTCGCCATCAGCGCCAGCCCGCCTCCGACCTGCAGGGGAATGGTCAGCAGCAGAAGCGGCAGGGCGAACGGCACGTTGTGGAGCTGCATATAGGCCAGCGTGCCGGCGAACCCGGCCACCTTCATCAAGCCGGGAACCACGAAGTAGAGCCCCAGCAGGACCCGACCGGTGACGTCCATCGGCCGGCTGAGCCTGTCGAGCAGCGGGTTGAGCGGGTTGTTCATGGTGGCTCCGGGTTTGTGAAGGGCATAGGACCCGCGACACTTACCCACTGTAGCGAGATACGGGCAGCCGTTGGAAGGCTATCCTTTGTGGCCGCGACGGCGACTCGCCGGGCTCAGCCCATGGCGCCTGCCGTCAGGCCTGCCACGGCCCCGACGGTCAGGATCAGCCGAAATCGCGGATACCAGGCGGGAAGCCCGGGCGAGCGCAGGTCCCAGACGAAGTGCAGCACAAGGGCAGCGGCCAGGGCGGCAAGCTGGAGGCCGGAGCGCTCGGGCGGCAGGAGGGCCAGCCCCCAGGCGGCGACGCTGGGCGCCATGCTGAAGGCGACGGTCCGCAGGTCGGGCGCAGGGTCGCTGACGGCCCGGCCCCAGCGCGCACCCCCCAGGAAGGACAGGATCACCGCCGCGTAGAGACCGAGGGCCCGGTCGCTCCAGCCCGACAGTTCCGGGGCGGCCAGGGCCAGGAGCGGGAGACCCAGGAAGGGGATGAGGC
>CAIWHQ010000053.1 GCA_903912465.1 uncultured Alphaproteobacteria bacterium
CTACATCGTCATGGACTCGTGCATCAAATGTAAGTTCATGGACTGCGTGGAGGTGTGTCCGGTCGACTGCTTCTATGAGGGCGAGAACTTCCTGGTCATCAACCCCGACGAGTGTATCGACTGCGGGGTCTGCGAACCGGAATGCCCGGTCGACGCCATCAAGCCGGACACGGAGGACACTCCCGACGGCAAGTGGCTACGGATCAATACGGATTACGCAAAGGTCTGGCCGAACATCACCCTGAAGGGCGAACCGCCAGCGGACGCAGCGGACTTCGAGCGCGAGACCGGAAAGTTCGAGAAGTACTTCAGCGAGAAGCCCGGCAAGGGTTCCTGAGCCTCCTCGGGGCGCAAGCCTTTCATCGATCTCAGTTTTGTGATAGTTCCACCCGCAGTCCGGAGGAGGCGTCCGCCGGGATGTCGTGTTCACAAGTCGTCGTTCACCGTCGACCTGCGCCCATGGAGGGCGAGGGGTGTCCTAGCCTGAAGCCATCGGAAACCGTCAACTTCCAGGCCCGGTCGTTTCTCGGGACAGGAGACTTTTTCCGAAATTGCGGGTCACGGGGCGCGGGCACGTCAGTACGCCAGGTGTTTGAAGGGATCAGAGAATGAGCAAGGACGATCTTCAGTTCTCGGTGGGCGATCACGTGGTCTATCCCGCGCATGGCGTGGGGCGGGTCCAGGGGATCGAGACCCAGGAAGTCGCCGGCTATTCCCTGGAAGTCTATGTCATCACCTTCGACCATGAGAAGATGACCCTGCGGGTTCCCACCGCCAAGGCCAAGGTGTCCGGCCTGCGGTCGCTCGCCGAAGGCAACGTGGTCAACCAGGCCCTGACCACTCTGAAGGGCCGAGCGCGCGTGAAGCGCACAATGTGGTCGCGCCGCGCCCAGGAATATGAAGCCAAGATCAATTCCGGCGACCTGATCTCGATTGCCGAGGTCGTGCGCGACCTGCATCGGGCCGAGAACCAGCCCGAGCAGTCCTATTCCGAGCGCCAGCTTTACGAATCCGCTCTCGACCGCATGGCCCGGGAGGTCGCCGCCATCGAAAGCATCGATCGGGAAGCCGCCGTTGGCATCCTCACCAAGAGCCTCACCAAGGCGGTTGTTGCCGTATGAGACCCATAACCTGACGGCGCGATCGTATAACTTCATACAGTCTATCGACCGCCGTAGGTCTACGGCATGCGGGCCGCCTGCCCTGCAAAATCTTTTCGAACTGACCGGAGATAACCATGAAATTGCTTCGCGCAGCCCTACCCGCCCTTTCCGTGATCCTGGCGGCCGGTGCCGCCCAGGCGGCTGACGATTGGGAGTTTTCCGTTTCCCCCTACGTTTGGGGGCCGGGAATCGTCGGCGACAGCCAGGTCCCGCCAGACGGGCCGTCGGCGGACATCGACATCACCTTCAAGGACATACTGAGCCACATTACCGGTGCCTTCATGGGCACAGCCGAAGCCCGCTATGGACGCTTCGGGGTCCTCGGCGACGCCGCGTTTGTGAAGTTCACCGTCAAGCCAGACGTGGAACTGGGCGGGACTCCAGTGATCAACAGCAAGGTCGCGGTCTCGACGAACGCTACAACCATCGCCGGCTTTGGTCGGGTGTATGAGTCCGACCGCGGATCCATCGACCTCCTGGCGGGTGCCCGTTACAGCGACTTCAAGCTCAAGGCGGGCATCAGCCAGCCAGGGCAGCCGGGGAAAACCTCCGAGAACGAGATCAACAACTGGCAGCCCATGATCGGCATCCGTGGTGATGTCCGGTCTGGAGAGAACTGGACCCTAGCGGCCTACGGTGACTACGCGGGCCTTGGGGACGGAAACCTGAAGACCTGGCAGGCCCAGGCCACTGCCAGCTACGGCTTTAACGAGCACTCGAGCCTGTATGGCGGGGTCCGGGTCTACAATCTCGAAGTCCGCGGCCGGAAGGTGGACTCCAACCTGACCATGGCCGGCCCGATCTTCGGCTACCGCTACACCTTCTGATCCGGCGGGGGCTTCAGCCCCCCGCCTTGTCGCCGGTCCGGTAATCTCCAAAAGCAGAGTCCCGGGTGTTGAGCGCCTGGGTAACGCCCTGCCTCAGCTCCGCCATATAGGTGCGGCTGGCGGGCGTGTGCCAGCCAAGGGCGTGCAGGTCTGTCCCAGCCCGAATGCCGGCGCGCATGCCCATGGCCTCCATCTGCCGGTGGACTAGGCGCTTGTTCAGCTGGGCGAGCTCCGGGTCGACCTTGGCGATACGCTGGGCCATGGCCAGGACCTCGCCTTCGAGGTCGTCAGCCTTGAAGGCCCGGTTGGCGAAACCGAGGCGAACAGCCTCGAGCCCGTCGAAGGCGTCGCCGGTGAGCATGAGCTCCATGGCGGCCCGCATGCCGACGATCCAGGCATGGTACTGGTTGTCTGGCGGACTCATGGTGCGGACGGCGGGGTAGCCGATCTTCGCATCCTCGGCCACGTAGACGAGGTCGCAGGCGACGGCCAGTTCGGACCCGCCCGCAAGGCACCAGCCATGGACCTGGGCAATGATGGGCTTGGCCATGTCCCACATGCGGAAACAGCCCTCGACCACGTGCCGCGCCCACTGGCCCTGGCCACCGGCGGTGTGGAAAGGCAGGGCCCCGACCCCGGCGAGGTCATAGCCGGACGAAAAACAAGGACCTGCGCCGCGGAGGATGACCACCCGTACCTCGGGGTCCTGGTCGGCGGCCTCCAGGGCGGCGAAGAGCTCTCCGCGCAGAGCATTTGAAAGGGCATTGCGCTTCTCGGGCCTGTTCAGGGTCAGGCGACGGACATGGGGGGCCGGTTCATCGGCCAGAATCAGGATTGGGTCGCTCATATGGGGTCCTCCCGCTTTGCACCGAATCTAGGCGGTAGACGCCTGTCCCCACAAGCGTCGGTGATTGACGCCGGGTCCGGCTTGACGCCGGAAGGTGCCGCCCTGCTAATCTCCCGCAACAAGAGGAGACACAGGATGAAGCTCTACAATTCGGTCGGCCCCAACCCGCACGTGGTTCGCATGTTCATCGCCGAAAAGGGCATGGACGTCCCGAGGCAGGAGGTCGATCTCATGGGCGGCGAGAACCGCCGGCCCCCCTTCAACTCGACGGTCAATGTGTCCGGCCAGCTGCCGGCACTTGAGCTGGACAACGGCCTGACAATCTCCGAGATCACGGCGATCTGCGAGTACCTCGAGGAGATGGGCAAGGGCCCCGCCCTGATCGGATCCACCCCGGAGGAACGCGCCGAAACCCGGATGTGGGTGCGCCGGATCGACCTCAATATCTGCGAGCCCATGGCCAACGGCTTCCGCGCTGCAGAGGGCCGGGCCCTGTTTGCCAACCGGATCAAGCTGGTGGGTGCGGACGGCGCAAAGGAACTCAAGGACATCGCCCGCGACCGGCTGATCTGGCTGGACGGCCTGCTGGCCGGGCGCACCTGGGTGGCGGGCGACCGCTTCACTCTCGCGGACATCCTGCTGTTCTGCTTCCTCGCCTTCGGCGCTCAGGTGGGCCAGCCCATCCCAGCCGAGGCCGGAAACGTCCTCGCCTGGTTCGAGCGCACCAAGGCCCGGCCCAGCGCCGCGGCCTGAGGCCGCTCAGTCGGCCGCACCTGCGGCGGATGCCGCTATAGGGGTCACCGGCGGACCGCGGTCCAGCTCCTCCCGGAGACGGTCGCGGTCCAGGTCGCCTTCCCACCTTGCGATCACGAGGGTGGCGACGCCATTGCCCACCAGGTTGGTGAGAGCCCGGCACTCGCTCATGAAGCGGTCGACACCCACGAGCAGGGCCAGGCCGGCGATCGGGATGTCCGGGATCACCGCCAGGGTGGCTGCCAGGGTGATGAACCCCGCGCCCGTCACCCCGCTCGCCCCCTTCGAGGTCAGCATGGCCACTCCCAGCAGGGTCAACTCCTGGCCCAGGGTGATGGGAATGTTCATCGCCTGGGCGAGGAACAGCGTGGCCAGGGTCATGTAGATGTTGGTGCCGTCGAGATTGAAGCTGTAGCCCGTCGGGATGACGAGGCCCGTCGTCGTCTTGCCCGCACCCAGCTGCTGGAGCTTCTGCATCATCTGCGGCAGGACCGACTCCGAGGACGAGGTCCCCAGAACGATCAGCAACTCCTCGCGGATGTAACGCAGGAACTTGAGGATCGAGAAGCCGGCCAGGGCGGCGATCAGGCCCAGGACGACCAGCACGAAGACGAGGGAAGTTGCGTAGAAGGTCGCCACAAGGGCACCCAGCTTGATCAGGGCGGCGAGGCCGAACTTGCCAATGGTGAAACCCATGGCCCCGAAGGCACCGATGGGGGCGAATTTCACCACCACCTGGATGATCCCGAAAAAGAGGTGGGAGACGGAATCAAAGACATCGGCGGCCTGGCGGCCAAAATCGCCCAGCCGGGTGCAGGCGATCCCGGTCAGGATGGCGATCAGCAGGACCTGGAGGAGATTGCCCTCGGCGAAGGCGCCGAAGAAGGCCTCGGGGATCACCGCCAGGAGGGACTCCGAAAGAGTGGCTCCTTGCGAGGCCTTTTCCACATAGCCGGCGGCGATCGAGGGATCGAGGGCGGCGGGATCGACGTTGAAGCCGGCCCCCGGCTTTACAAGGCGTCCGACAACCAGGCCGACGACGAGGGCCAGGGTTGAGACCACCTCGAAATAGACCAGGGTCCGCAGGCCCAGCCGACCAAAGGCCTTCATGTCGCTCATGCGGGCTATGCCCGCTGCGACGGTGCAGAAGATCACCGGTGCGATGACCATCTTGATCAGCCGGACGAAGGCGTCGCCAAGGGGCTTCAGGGCCACGCCGGTCTCGGGCCAGACATAGCCAACGAGGATGCCCAGGGCGATGGCCACCAGGACCTGGACGTAGAGAAGGCGGAAACTCCGAAGAAGCATCATGGACGGGATCGACTCCGGGGGCTCCAAGCCCTTCAACGGGGCCAGCGGGATTCTGGTGCGGGCGGTCGGGGTCGAACCGACACTCCTTTCGGAACCGGATTTTGAGTCCGGCGCGTCTGCCAATTCCGCCACGCCCGCATCTGCCTAGGTGATATCCCCTCGCCGGAAGGCCTGCATCCGTTTTCTGATGGGCTTGCGTATTGGTTCGACTGGGGCCAGATGAAAACCATTCGCAGTTTCTTGCCGCCGGAGTCTCCCCCGCATGTCCAGTGACGCCCTCAGGGCGGCTCCGGAATCCGCCGTACGGCTCGGAGATATGCAGCCGGGATTCCGCGGGGTCATCGTGGCGGTTCGCCGTCCCTCGGGCTCGGCTCCGGGAGCGACGGATCCCGAGGAGCTGGAACTTCGCCTGCTGGAATTCGGATTCGTGGAGGGTGCCCGGGTCGAGGTCCTGCATCAGGGACCGATCAGCGGGGATCCGATCGCGGTCCGGGTCGACGACATGCGCGTGGCCCTGCGCCGGAGTGAGGCCATGAACGTGATCCTCGCCGAGGTTTCGGCGTGAACCTGTCCGCCATCCCCACCGTGGCGCTTGTCGGCAATCCGAACTGCGGCAAGACCGCCCTGTTCAACGCCCTCACGGGCAGTCGCCAGAAGGTCGCCAACTATGCGGGGGTGACCGTCGAGAAGAAGGAGGGCCTGGCGGAGCTGGCTGGCGGCCGCGGTCTGCGGATCGTGGACCTACCGGGCACCTATTCGCTGAGGGCGCGGTCGCCAGACGAGGCGGTCACCCGGGACGCCGTCCTGGGACGACTGCCCGGTGAACCGGCGCCGGACGTCATTCTCTGCATCGCCGATGCCACCAATCTGGGGCTGGTCCTCAGGCTCGCCCTCGAGCTCAAGACGACGGGGCGGCCCGTGGTCTTCGTGCTCAACATGATCGATATCGCCGAGCGTCAGGGCATAGAGATCGACGTCGACGCCCTGTCCAAGGCACTTGGAGCCCCTGTCACGGCCACAGTCGCCACGCGTCGGCGGGGTCTGGACACCCTCCTCGAGATCGCCGCCGCACAGGCGACGGGCGCATCCCCCCCGGGTCCTGATCTGTGGCGCGAGCCTTCGGCGGCGGATGTCCGCAATGCCCATCGCGCGGCCCGGGACCTCATGCGCGCGGCCGTGAAGCCGCCAAGCCGCCCCGATACCCTGACCGGACGGCTGGATGGGTTGCTCCTCCATCCGGTGGCGGGCGTACTGATCCTGCTCGGCCTGCTGTTCCTCATGTTCCAGGCGGTCTTCACCTGGGCGGCCCCGTTGCAGGACCTCGTCGAAGCGGGGTTTGCAGCCCTTGGCGCGGCAGCGACCGCCGGACTTCCGACCGGATGGATGCAGGGGCTTGTCGTCGATGGTCTGATCGCCGGCGTCGGCTCCGTCCTGGTCTTCCTGCCGCAGATCCTGGTCCTGTTCATATTCATCCTGCTGCTTGAGGATTCCGGCTACATGGCCCGGGCTGCCTTCCTGATGGACCGGATCATGGGTGGTGCCGGACTGCATGGGCGGGCCTTCATCCCCCTGCTCTCGAGCTTCGCCTGCGCGGTGCCGGGCATCATGTCGACGCGGGTGATCGACAACCGGCGAGACCGTCTGACCACCATCCTCACGGCGCCGCTGATGACCTGTTCGGCGCGGATTCCGGTCTACACCCTGATCATCGGCGCCCTGATCCCCGAACGGACGGTCGGAGGCGTTCTCAGCCTGCAGGGGCTGGTGATGTTCGGTCTCTACGCCGCTGGCATCCTGTCTGCACTGGCCGTGGCCTTCGTAATCCGCAAGGTGTTGTGGCGGGGCGGCAGCGAGCCCTTCATGATGCAGCTGCCGGACTACAAGGTCCCGGACCCGGTCAATATCCTAAGGAACCTCGGCCAGAAGGCCTGGGCCTTCATCAGCCGGGCCGGACGCATCATCCTGCCCCTGATGGTGCTCGTCTGGGCGCTCTCCACATGGCCGTCAGCGCCGGAAGGCGCCGAAGGGCCAGCCATTGCCTATAGCGCCGCAGGTCGGATCGGCCATTGGCTGGAGCCTGTCTTCGCCCCGATCGGTTTCAGCTGGGAAATGGTGGTCGCTCTGATCCCCGGCATGGCCGCGCGCGAGGTGGCGGTCGCCGCCCTGGGCGCCATCTATGCGGTGGGGGGCGCGGAGGGCGACCTCGCAGGGATTCTGTCCCGCCAGTGGCCATTGGCCTCGGGGCTGGCCTTCCTGGCCTGGTATGTCTTTGCGCCCCAGTGCGTGGCGACCCTGGCCGTCGTCCGGCGCGAGACCGGGGGCTGGGTCTGGCCAGGGGTCATGTTCGCCTACATGCTGGCCCTCGCCTACCTCGCAGCCTTAATCGTCTACCGTGTGGCCGTCGCCTTCGGGCTGAACTGAGGACCCAAGGAATGTTGCGACGCCTCTACACCCGTGTCCTGTCCCTTGCCGGCTCCCGAAAGGCGCCTTGGGCCCTGGCTGCGGTATCCTTCGCCGAGAGTTCATTCTTTCCGATACCGCCGGACGTCATGCTGGCCCCCATGGTCCTGGCCCGAAGGGAACGCGCCTTCGTCTATGCGGGCATCTGCACGGCCGCCTCTGTCGCCGGGGGCGTCCTGGGCTATGCGATCGGCTACTTCCTGGAACCCCTGGGCCTCGCCCTTCTGAAGCTGATGGGGCACGCCGAGGGGCGCGAGGCCTTCCAGGCCTGGTTCTCGGAGTGGGGGCTTGCGGTCATCCTGATCAAGGGCGTCACGCCGGTTCCCTACAAGCTGGTGACCATTGCCTCCGGGCTGGCGCAGTTTTCCTTCTTCACCTTCGTGTGGGCCTCGGTGGTGACCCGCGGCGCCCGCTTCTTCCTGACGGCCGCCATACTGAAGTACTACGGGCCGGCCCTGCTTGCAGAGTTCGAGCGCCGCATGACGCTTTACGTCCTGGTGGGCGGAGGCCTGCTGGCGGCGGCCGTCATCGCCTGGAAGGTCCTGGCGTAAGCTCCCCTTGGAGCCGCGCGGATTTCAGGAGATAAGCCGGGCATGGCGATATTCCCCCAAGGGGCGGCGCAGGCGGTCCGTGATCATCTTCCAGCGTCCTGGCCAGCCCTCGCCCTGGCCGCCTGCGTAGCCATGCTCGCGACCGCCCACGCCTTCGAACGGTTTGGCGGCTACGCTCCCTGCCTACTCTGCCTGAAGCAGAGGGAGGTCTACTGGGTCGCCGGTGGTCTCGCCCTGATTGGCCTCCTGACCGCGGGGACTTCCAACGGACGCCGGCTGAGGCCCTGGAGCGCGCTCGCTCTGGGCGGGATCTTCCTTTTCGGAGCCGGACTCGCCGCCTATCACGCCGGAGTGGAATGGAAATGGTGGCCTGGCCCCGGAGCCTGCGCTGGCGCAGGGGGATCAGTCTCCGGCCTCGACCTGTCCGGCCTGCTGGACGGCACCCTAAGGGTCAGGCCGCCCGCCTGCGACGA
>CAIWHQ010000054.1 GCA_903912465.1 uncultured Alphaproteobacteria bacterium
AAACCGGTTGTCTTTGCCGTAGTCCACCCCGGGATTGAAATCCGCCGCCCGGGACGTGGCCGGAGCCAGTGGGTAGGTCAGGAGCCCGGGAACAAAGGGCGCTGCGCCCGGCAGGGCCGGGCTTATGCCGATCAGCTGGCCGGCCTGACCCTCGGACTTGTCGATTGAACCGTTGAGGCTCACCTGAACCTTCAGCTGGGCCGTGGGTTCCCAAGCTACCGTCAGGCGGGCGCTTTGAAGATCGTCGGCCCCGTTTTCCCCGGTGGTGGTGTAGCCCCTCTGCCAGGGATCCGACCTCATGGCCTGAACGGCCAGGCGAACGCCCACCGTCTCTGACAGAGGCCCGCTGACGAAACCTGTCAGGTCCAGCGCATTGAAGCTTCCATAGCTGGCGTCAATGCCGGCTGCGAAGCCCGGGGTCGGCTTTGCCGCAATGAAGTTGATCGCACCGCCAGTGGCGTTCTGACCGAAGAGTGTGCCTTGCGGTCCCTTCAGAACTTCGACGCGCTCGAGGTCCATAATGACCCCACGCCCCTCAATCGCGAACGGGATGGGGGCCTGATCGAGATAGAGGCTGACGGTGGATCGGCCCCCCAGGCTGATGTCGCTGAAGCCGATGCCGCGAAGGGTATAGATCGGCGAGCCCACGTAGGAGTCGGCATAGCTGAAGCCCGGCGAGACCTTGGTCAGGTCGCGGACGTCCTTCACCCCCGTGCGCACAAGCTGTTCACCGGTCACAGCCGTGATCGACATGGGCACGGTGTTGGCGTTTTCCTCCCGCTTTTGAGCGGTGACAATGATCTCTGGGACCAGAAAACCCGTGTCGGGTGCGCGCTCCTGGGCCTGGGCTGCCGCACCCATCAGAGTCGCGGCGGAAACGCCCGCCATGACCGCCGACTTCAGGGCGATGGGGGCGGATTTCCGGTTTGCACGAAAGGCCTGAAGCAACATGGGTAGTCCTCATTCAAGAGACGGGGTCACACGAGCCTGCGAGTCTTGTCGTTGAGTCGCCGACCGGACGGCCCGGGAGCGTGTCGCGCCGGCGTGAGCAAGGTGTCTGGTCGGGGCTTGTCAGGGGCCTTGGACGGCCATCCCCAAGCTCTCAAGCCCCTCGACCTCGGGCTTGAGATCCAACCGGACGGCTTCAAGGAGGGTGACGTGGAATGCCCTTGCCGACAAACGGCCCGCCACGCCCTCTTCTAAATCAATATATGGGTCCCGCCGCGAAGGCGGGACCCAAAGACTTGATCGGGCTGGTTTTGAGGGGCGGCGCTTTCGAACCGCACCTTCGCATCCCTTGCCCGAAGAGACCTACTTCACGTAAGCGCGGTCCGTTTCGGAGGTCGCAACCGTCCAGATGATCACACCGAAGGCAATCTTGTTCACGACGTCCGCGAGGTTGTAGATCAGGTTGAGCGCGGCGGAGCTGTTGGACG
Source organism: uncultured Alphaproteobacteria bacterium (assembly GCA_903912465.1). Classification (GTDB taxonomy): domain Bacteria; phylum Pseudomonadota; class Alphaproteobacteria; order Caulobacterales; family Caulobacteraceae; genus Phenylobacterium. The sequence goes on from CAIWHQ010000054.1 coordinate 1,437, forward strand.
GGTCTTGACCCATCAGGTAGCCCACGAAGTAGCCGATCGGATAGATCGCCCATCCGAAAGTCACGATCAAACGCATCAGCTTGAAGGCGGACTGAACCGACTCCGGAGCTTCGTTGGCATTGATCTTGCTCGCCTGGCCCAGGAACACTTCATAGAGGATGTAGGCCCAGCCGATCATGCCCACGATAAACGCGGGCCATACGCCGACATAACCGGCTTCACCGACATAGCCGCCAACGAGCATGACGAAGGTACCGACGAGCAGGCGCCAGAAAACGCCGGCGGGGACCTTCGTGATCGCGGCCAGGATCAGGTAGAACTCGATCATGAGCAGCGGAACGGTGATCAACCAGTCGATATAGCGATAGACGGTTGGCGTTTCGCCGGTCGCAACCCAGATGTCCCGCATGTAGAAATAGTGAACCGCAGCGACCAAGGTCACGAGACCTGACACGGTAAGCGAGGTTTTCCACTTCCCGGCAACCCGCTGGGTCTCAAGGAAGAAGAATGCGGTGGACGCGACAAGCGCCATGGAGATCAGCCAGAACGAAATACCAACATAGTCATTTGGATCGAGGTTCTCTGTGGCCGCATGCGCAAGCGCAGGGAGGAAAGCGAGGCTTACCCCCAGAGATAGCCATTTCAGGCGAAACTTAGTCAATTCAGCCTCCCAGTTCTTTTAGAATTATAGTTACACGCCGTTAAATGGTAATTTGAAATCCGTTCGCCGTCTAGGCTTGGCTTTGGGCCGGCCCCTGAGCCGTCGCGTTCCGGATCGCCGCTCTGATCCTCGCCCTGATCCTTGTGGCGCGCCGTCGGGTCCGTACGCCAGGCAGGGCCTCAGCGCCCCCGGTTCACATCCGCCCCGCAAGGGGCTAAGGCCATTTCGCCGCCCCCGTCGGGCGGTGTCTGTCGCGGGAGGGCGCCATGAGCCGCCGGGTCCATGTGCTGAACGGTCCGAACCTGAACCTGCTGGGCCAGCGGGAGCCACATCTCTATGGCTCGCGCACCCTGGCCGACGTGGAGGCCCAGTGCGCCGCCGCCGCTGGGCGGCATGGTTTTGACCTCGACTTCCGGCAGACCAACCGCGAGTACGAGATGATCGACTGGATCCAGGCGGCCCGGAAGGACGCCGGCATGGTGATCAACCCGGCCGGCTTCAGCCACTTCTCGGCCCCGGTGCTGGACGCCCTGAAGATGTGCGAAGGCCCGGTGGTGGAGGTGCACATCTCCAACATCCACAAGCGCACGGTGGAAGCAGACTGGCGCGGCCACTCCATCATGAGCGCCGGAGTCACCGGGGTGATCGCGGGGCTGGGCGCCCAGGGCTATGTCCTGGCCCTCGACTACATCGCCCTGGCCCTGGCCGGCGAGGCCTGAGCCCCCCGGAAGGCCCTGGCGGGTGCCGTCGGGAAAGCCTTGCGCCCGCCGCCGCCGGGCTTTCATATGACGGTCATGAAGCAGACGCGGCCCAGGCCGCGCGTATGGGAGGCACCGCAGGATGGGGGAGCTCCGGGGCTTTGACCTGGGAGGGCTGGGCGGGGACCGCACCGCCATCAGGGCCGTCTGCGCGCACCTCCTTCCATGACCCGCCCCGACATCCGCGAACCCGGCGATATCGACGCCGCCTGGCTGACCGCCGTCCTCGCCGCCGGCGGGGTGGACGCCGAGGTGCGCAGCTTCACCGCCCGTTCGGTGGGCACGGGCCAGATCGGCGACAGTGTCCGCTTCACCCTCGACTACGCCCGTCGGGGCGAGGGCGCCCCGGACTCCCTGGTCGGCAAGTTCCCCGCCGCAGGGCCGGAGAGCCGCGCCACCGGCGTGGCCCTGGGTAACTACCTGCGAGAGGTGCGCTTCTACCAGCACCTGGCACCCAAGGCCCTGATCCATACGCCCCGCTGCTGGTTCACCGACGTGGACGAGGCGACCCACAACTTCGTCCTGGTGATGGAGGACCTGGCACCTGCCGACCAGGGAGACCAGCTGCGCGGAGTCACCCTTGACCAGGCCCGCCTGGTCACGGTGGAGGCGGCCCGCCTGCACGCCTCTCACTGGGGGGACGACGGCCTGGATGACCTGCCCTGGGTGTCGGGTTCGAAAGCCGCTCAGGCAGGCCCGGTGGACGACGGCGCCGTGGCCATGCTCTGGATGGGCTTCAAGGACCGCTACGCTGATCGCCTGAAGCCGGAATGGGTCGAGGTCGGGGACTGGGTCTCGACCCGCTATTCCTGGCTGGGCCAGAGGCACGACGGGCCACGCTGCCTGACCCACAACGACTTCCGGCCCGACAACATGATGTTCGCCACGGCGGCGGGGGGCTATCCGGTGACCGTCCTGGACTGGCAGTCCTTCGCCTACGGCGCAGGCCCCACGGACCTGGCCTACTTCCTGGCCGGCGCCCTGCCGGGCGAGGTCCGCCGGGCCCACGAGCCAGCCCTGCTGGACCTCTACCTCGACACCCTGAAGGCCAATGGTGTCACCGGTTACGACAGGGCCGACCTGCGCCGGCACTACGGCCAGGGCGCCTACCTGCTGTTCCTGACCGCCTTCTTCGCCGCCATGGTCGTGACCCGCACGGCCCGGGGTGACGACATGTTCATCCAGATGCTGGGAAGCGCCGCCGATCACATGATCGAGCACGGCGCCCTCGGCGACTGACCCTGCCGCCCATCCAGACCGGAGTTTCCCCTTGAGCGATCCCGTCACCGTCCGCGACGAAGGCCATGTCCGCTACATCACCCTCAACCGGCCCGAGAAGAAGAACGCCATCTCCCTGGAGCTCGCCTGGGGCGTGATCGAGGCGGTGCGCGAGGCCGCCGCTGACGACAATGTCTGGGTGGTGGGCCTGACCGGGACCGGCGACGCCTTCTGCGCGGGCCTCGACCTGACGCCGGGCGCCAAGCCCTACACGCCCCTGACACCCCAGGCCGCCCAGCTGGACGACATCGGCTGGGTGGGCCAGTTCGTCCTGACCCTGCGCAAGACCTGCGACAAGCCGGTGGTGGGCGGGATCAACGGGGTGGCCGTGGGGGCGGGCCTGGGCCTGGCCATGGCCTGCGACGTGCGCCTGGTCGCCCATTCCGCGCGGCTGATGGCGGGCTATACCCGGATTGGCGGCTCGCCGGACGCGGGCCTGACCATCACCCTGCCCCAGGCCATGGGGTATGAGCGCGCCATGCGCTTCATGATGGAGAATCGGACGGTGACCGGCGAGGAGGCCGTCGCCTGGGGGCTGGCCGGCGAGGCCGTGGCCGACGCCGACTTCCAGGAGCGCTTCGCCGCCTACTGTCAGAGCCTTTGCGCCTGGTCGCCCATCACCCTGCGCCTGCTCAAGCGCGGCATGGTCAAGTCCTACGAGACCCCCGATCCCGAGGTGCAGCTGCGCTACGAGGTTTCGAACATCCGCATCGCCTTCGCCAGCGAGGACGCCAAGGAGGCCCGCCAGGCCTTCTTCGAGAAGCGTCCGCCGGTGTTCAAGGGGAAGTAGGTCCTACTTCTGGCCCTTGCGGCCGCCCGACAGCTCGGCGACCGGGTCGGCGTTGGCCGCAAGGCCGGACTTCGAGCTGACAAGTACCGGAACGCCCCTTTGCACCCGGAAGGCGTCGGCGGAGAGGTAGCCGCCGGTCCCCGCCGAGCGGACGACGACGATGATCTCGTTCTTTCCGTCGCGGTTGAGGTCGGCGAACTTCAGTGCCTCCAGGGTCCCGTCCCGGGGCCGGACCACGCCGGCCAGGAAGCCGTCGAAGGGAAGGGACGGGTCGCCGGACTTGTACAGGCGCAGGGCGTAGCTGCCGATGCTGCGCGGCTCGCCCTCGCCCTCGTCAGCCACGGCATTGACCCCCAGGGTCGCATCCGAGCCGTTCAGGACGATCCGGTTGACGTCGGCGGCGACGGCGGGGGCGGCGAGGGCCAGGGTGGCGGTGAAGACGACGAGCTTGAGCATCTGGGAGATCTCCTGGGGATCAGCCGGCGCGATCCGCTGCGCCATAGGTGAGGGCGACGAAGACATCTTCGAGGCTGGGGTCTTCGGTGGTGACGTCGCGGACGGACAGGCCGGCGGCACGGACCGCGGCCAGGACCTGCTCGACGCTGGATTCGCCGGTCCGGTAGGTCACCGCGAAGGCGCCCCCGGGACGCAGGCGGGTCTCGAAGCCGGGCAGGGACGGGGCGGCCTCGACCGGGACCTCCGGGGTCACCACCACCGCCCGGGTGTCAATCCGGCCCAGGAGGTCGGAGGTCGCCTCGCAGGCCACCACCTCGCCCCGGTTGATGATGGCGATCCGGTCGCAGAGCTCCTGCGCCTCTTCCAGGTAGTGGGTGGTCAGGACGATGGTCACGCCCTTGCGGTTGAGCTCGACCACATAGCGCCAGAGCTGGCGACGGAGCTCGACGTCGACCCCGGCTGTGGGCTCGTCGAGTATGAGGACCGGCGGATTGTGGGTCATGGCCTTGGCCACCATCAGGCGGCGCTTCATGCCGCCGGACAGCTGGCGAACATAGGCCTCGGCCTTGTCGGCCAGGCCGAGGGCGGTCAGCAGCTCCATGGAGCGCCGCTCCTTGGGGGGCACGCCGTACATGCCGGCCTGGACCTCAAGGGATTCCCGGGGCGTGAAGAAGGGGTCGGCGGCGATCTCCTGGGGCACCACGCCGATGGCCGCCCGGGCATCGCGGGGGCGCTTGTCGATGTCCCGGCCCCAGATCTCCACCGTTCCCGAGGTCTTGCGCACCAGGCCGGCGAGGATGTTGATGAAGGTCGACTTTCCCGCGCCGTTCGGACCCAGCAGGCCGAAGATGGATCCACGGGGCACCAGGAGGTCGATACCCTTGAGGGCCTGCATCTGGGGCGTGGTCTTGGTCGCCGCATAGGTCTTGACCACGTTGCGCGCCTCGATGGCGTAGTCGGGCAGGCTCATGGCGACCTCCAGGGCCTCGGCGCATTGACGACGAAAGGCGGGCTCGCATACCTAGAGCCTGCCCGGGCTGCCGCCAAGCGTCCCCGGTGAAGGAGACCGCTTCCATGGCCCGCAAGACCGAACCTTCCACACCCCCCGCCGGGCCCCAGCCCGAGATCGTCAGGGTCCACGCCCACCGTGTGGCCTGCGACGGGGTCGGCGGCGCCCTGGGGCATCCCCGCGTCTTTCTCGACCTGGGCGTCGACGGGACGGTGGACTGCCCCTATTGCGACCGGCGCTTTGTCCATGACGATGGCCATGGCGACGGAGCGCCCGGTGTCTACGAGGTCTCGGGCGGCCACTGACCGTCCAACCGAGGATCGACCGCCCCCTCGCCGCCCTCTAGGATGGCGCCCATGAGCGACACCCCCCTCCGCGTCTACCTGATCGACGGCTCCGGCTTCAATTTCCGGGCCTTCCACGCCCTGCCGCCCCTGACCCGAAAGTCCGACGGCCTGCCGATCGGCGCGGTCTCCGGCTTCTGCAACATGTTGTGGAAGCTGCTGGTGGACATGAAGGCCCAGCCCGACGCCCCGACCCACCTGGCGGTGATCTTCGACCATTCCGGGAAGACCTTCCGCAACGATATCTATCCCGAGTACAAGGCCCACCGCCCGCCGGCCCCCGAGGACCTGGTGCCCCAGTTCCCACTGGTGCGGGAGGCGACCCGGGCCTTCGGCGTCCACGCCCTGGAGCAGCCAGGCTTCGAGGCCGACGACCTGATCGCCGCCTATGCCCGCCTGGTCCGCGAGGCGGGCGGCGAGGTGACCATCATCTCCTCCGACAAGGACCTCATGCAGCTGGTCGGCGAGCGCGTCACCATGCTCGACACCATGAAGAACCTCCGGATCGGGCCGGAACAGGTGGTCGAGAAGTTCGGCGTCCTTCCTGACAAGGTGGTGGAGGTCCAGGCCCTGTGCGGCGACCCGGTGGACAATGTCCCCGGCGCCCCGGGCATCGGGGTGAAGACCGCCGCCCTGCTGATCAACGAGTACGGCGACCTGGAGACCCTGCTCGCCCGGGCCGGGGAGATCCGCCAGGAGAAGCGCCGCCAGATCCTCCTGGAGTTCGCCGACCAGATCCGCCTGTCCCGCCAGCTCGTCCAGCTTGACGACCAGGCACCCCTGCCCTCGGCCCTCGAGGAACTGGCGGTGGCCGATCCCGACCCCGACGCCCTCGCCGCCTTCCTGCAGGAGATGGAGCTCAACACCCTGGGCCGGCGGGTGGCCGGGGCGCACCTGGCCGCTAAGGCCCAGGGTCCTGCAGACCAGACCGCCGCCGCCGAGCCGGTGGACGTCGCCGCCTACGCCTGCGTCCGGGACCTTGCGACCCTGGACGTCTGGATCGCGCGCGCCCAGGCGGCCGGAGTTATCGCCTTCGACACCGAGACCGACGCCCTGGGCTCGGCCACGGCCGGGCTGGTGGGGGTCTCCCTGGCGGTGGGGCCCGGCGAGGCCTGCTACATCCCCCTGGCCCACGAGGCCGAGCCGGGCCTGGCCCTCGACGCCCCGGAGGACCTGACCCAGATCCCCCTGGCGGCGGCGATCGACCGCCTGCGCCCCCTGCTCGAGGCACCCTCGGTGCTGAAGGTGGCGCAGAACGCCAAGTACGACCTCGGCGTCCTGTCCCGCTACGGCATCCGCGTGGCGCCCATCGAGGACACCATGCTGATCAGCTATGTCCTGGAGGGCGGGCTCCACGGGCACGGCATGGATGACCTTTCGCGCCTGCACCTGGGCCACAGCCCCATCCCCTTCAAGCAGGTGGCAGGGACGGGCAAGGCCCAGAAGAGCTTCCGCCACGTGGCGCTTGAGCCGGCCACCGCCTACGCCGCCGAGGATGCCGACGTGACCCTCCGGCTCTACCGGGTCTTGCGCCCGCGACTGTCCCGGGAGGGCCTCCTGACCGTGTATGAGACCCTGGAGCGTCCCCTGCCGCCGGTCCTGGCGGACATGGAGAACGCCGGGGTCCGGGTTGATCCCGACCGGCTGCGCAGGCTGTCCAACGATTTCTCCGTGCGGATGGGCGAATTCGAGGTCGAGGCGCACCGCCTGGCGGGCCACCCTTTCAACCTGGGCAGCCCCAAGCAGGTGGGCGAGGTCCTCTACGGCCAGATGGGCCTGGAGTCCCGCCGGACCACCGCCACCGGCGCCCAGGGCACAGACGCCTCGGTGCTTGAGGAGCTGGCCGCCGAGGGGCACGCCCTGCCGAGGGTCCTGCTCGACTGGCGCCAACTGTCCAAACTGAAGGGCACCTATACCGACGCCCTGGCGGCGGCCATCGCGCCGGCCACCGGGCGGGTGCACACCTCCTACGCCATGGCCTCGACCACCACCGGCCGGCTCTCTTCAACGGACCCGAACCTGCAGAACATCCCGGTCCGGACGGAGGAGGGCCGCAAGATCCGCCAGGCCTTCGTGGCCGAGCCGGGCCAGGTGCTGATCAGCGCCGACTACAGCCAGATCGAGCTGCGCCTCCTGGCCCATGTGGGCGACATCCCCCAGCTGAAAGCCGCCTTCGCCCAGGGCCTGGACATCCACGCCATGACGGCTTCCGAGGTCTTCGGGGTTCCCATCGAGGGCATGCCCGCCGAGATCCGCCGGCGCGCCAAGGCGATCAACTTCGGTATCGTCTACGGAATTTCCGCCTTTGGCCTCGCCGCTCAGCTGTCGATCCCGAGGGAGGAGGCGGCCGACTATATCCGCACCTATTTCGAGCGCTTCCCCGGCATCCGGGCCTACATGGACCAGGCCAAGGAGGCCGCCCGGCGGCAGGGCTATGTGACCACCCTTTTCGGGCGGCGGGTCCACATCCCCGCCGTCAATGCCCGCAGCCAGGCCGAGCGGGCCTTTGGTGACCGGGCGGCGATCAACGCCCCCCTGCAGGGCGCCTCGGCGGACATTATCCGGCGGGCCATGATCCGAATGCCGGAAGCGCTCGCCGCCGCCGGCCTGAAGACCCGCATGCTGCTCCAGGTGCACGACGAACTCATCTTCGAGGCGCCCGAGGCGGAGGCGGCCGCCGCCTCGGAGGTCATCCGCCGGGTGATGTCAGCGGCGCCCCTGCCGGCAGTGGCCCTCAGCGTGCCCCTGGTGGTCGATGTGCGCGCCGCCGCCAACTGGGACGACGCCCACTGACGACCGGACGGGGTCAGCCCTTCGGCGCCGTGTAGACCGACTTGCCCGACTTGACCGTCTCCACGATGCGGATGTCGCGGATGGTGTTCGGCTCCACCTTCAGGGGATTGCGGTCGAGGACGACCAGGTCCGCCGTCTTGCCGACCTCGAGGGAGCCCTTCGAGGCCTCTTCGAAATAGGTGTAGGCGCCGTTGAGGGTGATGGCCTTCAGGGCCTGGTAGGGGGTCACCCGCTCATCCGGACCCAGGACCTTGCCCGACCGGCTGACCCGGTTGACCGCCGTCCAGACCAGGAACATCGGGTCCAGGGGGGTGACGATGGAGTCGGTGTGGTTGGTGGCCCGGACCCCGGCCTTGGAGGCGCTGGCCAGGGGGCTGAGATAGGCCGCCCTCTGGGGGCCCAGGTTGGCCAGGTGGATGTCGCCCCAATAGAAGACGTGGTTGGTGAAGAAGCTGGGCAGCATGCCAAGGGCCTTGTAGGCCGCCATCTGGTCCGGCCGCATGATCTGCGAGTGGATGATCACCGTCCGGCGGTTGGGATCCACCTTGCCAAGGGTCTTCTCAGCCTGGCGGTGGGCAGCGATCATCATGTCGACCGAGGCGTCCCCGTTGCTGTGCGAATAGACCTGCACGCCGTTCCGGTAGGCGAGAGCGAAGAGGCGGTTCATTTCGTCCTGGGGGATGTTGGGGAAGCCCCGGCAGTCCGACTTGCAGCCGGGAACCGGTGTCAGGTAGGCCTTGGTCAGGTAGGCGGTCTTGCCCTGGGGCGAGCCGTCCGTTGCCAGCTTGATCCCGGCCCACTTCAGCCCGTTCTTCATCTCGCCCCAGGCGAGCTTGCCGGTCCCCACCAGCTGGTCGGCCATGAGATAGGCGGGCAGGGCCTCCACGTCGATCTTCAGAAGCCCCTTGTCGGCGGCCTCCTGGAGCAGGGGCATCTTGTCCGGCATGACCAGGCCTTCGGCCGCGGTGGTGTAGCCGTTGGCGGCATAGTGTTCGACCGCCCGCTTGATCAGGTCGAGATCCTGCTCACGCGGACGCGGGGCCTGCACCTGCGGGATGAAGGGGTGCATGGCGGTTTCCTGGAACAGGCCCTCCGGCTCCCGGGAGCCTGCCTTGCGGATGATGGCGCCGCCGACCGGGTCCGCCGTCGCGGAGGTGATGCCGGCCTTCCGGATCGCCGCCGAATTGGCGACCAGCATGTGCCCGGAGGTGTGAACGAGGATCACCGGGTTGTCCGGGAAGGCGGCGTCCAGTTCCGCCGCCGTGGGGTGGCGCTTCTCGGCCAGGAAGTCCTGGTCGTATCCCTGTCCCACAAGGAGGACGCCAGGGCCCGCCTTGAGGGACTCCTTCACCCGCTTCAGCTCGGCCACGATGTCGGCGACCGAACTGACGCCGCCGACGGGGGGCGGGTTGAGATTGCCCTGGACCAGGCTGTCGGCATAGTTGAGGAGGTGGCTGTGGGCGTCGATGAAGCCCGGCAGCAGGACGCCGCCCTTGAGGTCGACCGTCCGGGCGCCCGGACCCGCAGCCTTACGCGCCTCCGCCTGGGTGCCTGCGGCGACGATCTTGCCATCCTTCACCGCCAGGGCCTCGACATAGGCCGGGGACTCGCCCGCCAGGGTCAGGATATCGCCGCCGGTGTAGACGGCCGCCGTCTCGTCCGACGCGCGAGGCGCACAGCCTGCCGCCAGTGCCACTGCGGCCAGGACCGCGAGCCAATTTCTGTTGCGCATCCGAGGTCCCCCCATTGACCGAACCTTCACCATCACTACGCAGGGTCGCCGCCAAGGCAAGCATTCACTTCTCAGGTCCGGTTTGACAGGCGTGCGTCACCGGACCATCACGGAAACGGGTCAGACAGGGTCCTTCCTGCGCCCCAAACCGAGTTTGACCATGCCCAGCCCCACCTTCCGGATCCGACCCGGCCTCGTCTTTACCCTCGCCGCCGCCTCGGCCCTCGCCCTGGCGAGCGCCGCCCCCGCGCACGAGACTGGCGCGCCTCACGGCGGGCATGAAGGTGGCCGCGCCTGGCAGCCGGGCGACCACCACGTGCACTCCCAGTTCAGCGTCGACTGGAAGCCCTCGTCTGACCCGGCAAAAGCGCCCGAGCCTGTCGTCGGCGGCGACTCCAACAACACCATCCCGACCAATGCCCGCATGGCCCAGAAGTACGGCCTGTCCTGGATGGCCGCCACCGACCATGGCGGCCCCAACCACTCCCGGGTCAGCCGCGACCTGATCTATCCGGAGGTGCTGAAGGCCCGCCGGGAAGTCCCCGACCTTGCCCTCTTCTTGGGCCTCGAGCTGAACACCCCCGGCGCTGACCATTCCAGCATCATCGTGCCCAACACGCCGCAGGAGCGCGACGACCTGACGGACCTCGAACGCCGCTTCGACAAGTTCGAGGCCTGGCCGGTCGATCCTGCCCGGGACCAGGTGAGCCGGATGGTCGAGGCCCTGACCTACATGAAGGCCTTGCCCCGTCCGCCCGTGGTAATCGCTCACCATCCCTCGCGCTCGGCCAAGGGGCTCGGCCAGTACGGCCAGACGGCGCCGGCCGAACTGCGGGACTGGAACGATGCAGCGCCCCGGGTCGCCATCGGCATGGAGGGCGCGCCCGGGCACCAGGCGGGTGCCCTGAACCCGGATGGCTCGCCGCGGACAAGTGAAGCCCGGGGTGCCTATCGCCAGCATCCCACCTATGGCGGCTTCGACCAGATGACCGCCCGGGTCGGCGGCTTCTGGGACTCCATGCTGGGCGAGGGCCGCCGCTGGTGGATCACGGCGACCTCGGACTCTCACCGGCACTACACCGACGGCGGAATCGACTTCTGGCCGGGCGAATACGCCAAGACCTATGTCCTGGCACGGAAGTCCCCGGACGACATTCTGGACGGCCTTCGCAGCGGCCGGGTCTTCGTGACCACCGGCGACCTGGTGTCGTCTGTCGACCTTGAGGTCCGCCCCGTGGCCCGGGGCGCACCGGTAGCGGGCATTGGCGGCGAGGTCACGGTGGCCCGCGGCCAGGACGTCCGCATCACCCTGCGCGTCCGGGATCCCGCCGGCGAGAACTTCGGCGGTCGCTCGGCCGAGGTGAAGCGCATCGACCTGATCCGGGGCGACCTGACGGGCCCTGCGCCCGGCCGCTCGGCGGACGAGAACCCCACCACCCGGGTGGAGCGCCGTTTCACCGCCGCCGACTGGGTACGGGAGGGCGAGGTCATCACCCTGACGACGACCCTGCGCAACGTCCAGGCCTCGGGCTACATCCGCCTGCGGGGAACCGGGACGGGCGATGCCGAGCCCGCCATGGACGTTCCCGGCGAGAACCCCTGGGACGACCTCTGGTTCTATGCCAACCCGGTGTTCATCAAGGTCCGGTGATGGCGCCAGACCCGGAGTTCGCCCCAGAGTTCGCCCCAGAGTTCGCCCCCGAGACGGTTCCGGACAGCCTTGCCGCCTGCCGCCGACGGGACCGGGCCGACCCTCTGTCGGCCCTGGCCCGGCGCTTCCGCCTGCCGGCCGGCGTGATCTACCTGGATGGAAACTCCCTGGGACCTCTCCCCCGGGCATCGGAGGTGGCGGTCCGCCGCGCGACGGCGGCCGAGTGGGGCCGCTCCCTCGTGCGCGGCTGGAACACCGACGACTGGATCGGCCTGCCAGACCGCACCGCCGCCCGCATCGGCCCACTGATCGGTGCCGACCCCGACGAAGTCGCCTGCGCGGACTCGGTCTCGGTCAACCTGTTCAAGCTGGCGGCTGGGGCCCTGGCCCTGAGGCCGGACCGGAAGGTCCTGCTGGGGGTCGAGGGCGATTTTCCCACCGACGGCTACATGCTTCAGGGCCTGGCGGCGATCCGGCCAGACATCCGCATACAGACCGTTTCA
>CAIWHQ010000055.1 GCA_903912465.1 uncultured Alphaproteobacteria bacterium
GGATGCAGACCTGGCGGCGCGCGCGGCGGCCTCCCGGACCGCGCCGTGCTGGACCGTGATGGCCGCCTTCGGCGAGCGCCTGCCTGTCGCCACCGATACCCTGGGCGAGGACGGGGTCCTCGGTTGGGCGGCTAGGAATAGTGCCAAGCCCGGACGGGCGGGACCAGAGGCCTGGGTGCTCCAGGCCGGCGCGGACTGGTCCCGGCACCATCTTGAAGACTCGGCCGAGTCCGCAGGCCAGGCCCTGCTGGCGGCCTTCGGCGAACGCATTGGCGCATCGCTCCCGGAGCCGGTCGCCCTCCAGGCCCACCGCTGGCGCTACGCCAGGTCGTCCGCGGGCTCCGATCTGGCCCTGTGGTCGGGAGCCGCCCAGCTGGGCTGCTGCGGAGACTGGCTGGCCGGACCCCGGATCGAGTGCGCCTGGGACTCCGGCCAGGCCCTGGCCCGACTGATGGCCGGTGATCCAGGGGAGTGACGGTGCCGAGGGCTCGGCTCCGACGCTGAAAACGGGGCGTTTACGTCAGTTTCGGTCGTAAGAAGGTCCCGCCCCACCTGTAGGGGGCTTGTCGGCGACCCGGCCCGGGCGGATGGATGACGCCATCCCCACCACTGCCGGACCTGCCCATGCGCCTCGACAAGGCCACTGCCCTCCTCCGCCTCGCCCGCCGTCTCGCCGGGTCTGCAGAGGGCCTCGCCCTGGAGGACATGGCCGCTGAGTTCGAAGTCGACCGGCGGACGGCCGAGCGCATGCGGGACGCCGTCCGGGACCTGTTTCCCCAGATGCAGGAGATCCGCTCCGGCAAGACCAAGCGGTTCCGGATCCCCGGCGGACTGGATCCCTTTTTTGAAGCGCCCTCTGTCGAAGAGCTTGCGGACCTGGCCGTGGCGGCGCGGGGGGCGGCGGACCTGGGCCAGGCCAGCCGGGCCGAAAACCTGCGCGCCCTGGGAGGCAAGATCGAGGCCAGGATCCGGCCGGCCCAGAGGCTGCGCTACGCCACCGACGTGGAGGCCCTGGCGCTTTCGGAGCGCATCGCCCTGCGGCCAGGACCGAGGCCTGCCTGCGACCCTGCGAACCTGCGCCTTCTGCGCACCGCCCTGCTGGCGGTCAGGCGGGTGCGATTCACCTACCTCGGGGCAGGCGGATCCGCCATCCGGGAGGTCGATCCCTGCGGCCTCCTTTTTGGCTCCGTCTACTACCTCGTGGGGCGACGGGTGGGCGCCGAGGCGGCGGTCCTCTGGAGGCTGGACAGGATCTCCCGGCCCGAAATCCTGACGGAGCCCGCCCAGCCACCGGAGGGATTTGACCTCCAGGCCTTCTGCGACCAGTCCTTCGGTGTGTTCCAGGAACCCGTCAGCGACATCAGCCTCTGGGTCTCTCCCCAGGCGGCCCAGGCAGCGCTCCAGCACCGGTTCCACCCCACCCAGAGCTTCGAGAGGCTGGCCGACGGGGCCCTTCGCCTGAGGATGCAGACCGGCGGCCTGCTGGAACTGTGCTGGCATCTCTTCACCTGGCGTGGCGAGATCCGGATCGAGGGCCCGGAGAGCCTCCGGGACATGATGGCCGATGAGGTCGCCCGGTTCGCGGCCTGAACGCCCGGGAGTCACACGACCAGATGCGCCGCTTGAGGGCGATAACCTGTTTCCCAGGGCGCCAGCGAGGCGTCGGGAGGGTTCCCATGAAGAAGATGATCACCGCCGTCGCCTGCGCGTCGCTCCTGTCCGCCTGCGCTTCGTCGCCCGACAAGATCTCGGCGTCCTATGTCTCGCCGATCCAGTACTCGAACTATGACTGCGACCAGATCCGGGCCGAGCTGGGGCGGGTCTCCACCAAGGTGCGCGAGGTGGCCGGCGCCCAGAAGAAGCAGTCCAACAACGACGCCATCGCCATGGGCGTGGGGCTGGTACTGTTCTGGCCCGCCCTCTTCTTCCTGTCCGGTGGCAATGACCGGAAGGAAGAGCTGTCGCGCCTGAAGGGCGAGTACGACGCCCTCGAACAGGCGGCCATCCAGAAGAACTGCCCCGTGGCCGCCGAGCTACGCGCCGGCCGCGAGGGCTAGGGGCGAGGCGGGGCTGCGCCCCAGGGGCCCGGAGCTGGGAGGTTGGGGCGGCCCTGACGCCAGTGTCGGGGCGCGCCTTGCCGGAGCCGTAGAGACCGCACACACTGGGCCCATCCGCGGCTCGGACCCGCCTGTCCATGGAGTCTCTGATGCTGGACTTCATCCTGGCCTTGATGGGGTTCGGACTGCTCTTCCACGTCCAGGCCTCGTTCTGGGAGTCCCTCTTCCATGAACATTTCCTCGACCTCACCCCCGAGCGTCGGGTCCGGTTCCACACACTGCGGGGGATATGGCCTCGGCTCTGGGCCACCCACTTCGATCATGGCGTGCTGCACCACTACCGGACCTTCCGTCGGTCCTATGTCGAGATGTTCCATGACGCCGACGAGGAGGCGCGCCTGAAGGCGGGGCTCCGACGGCAGTTTCCCCAATATCTGGCACAGGCCTTCACGCAGACGCGATATGGCACGACCTTCACCTGGCTGGGGCTCCTGCC
>CAIWHQ010000056.1 GCA_903912465.1 uncultured Alphaproteobacteria bacterium
AACAGGGGCAGGGCGAAGTAGGCCACCGGGTGACCGCGCAGGTCCGAGGACATGTAGCCCACCCGGATCTTCCCGCCAGGTGCCCGGGGCGCCGGGTGGGTGATGGGCCGCCGGACGGCGGCGGCGTCGGCCAGCCGGCCCCAGATGCGATGCTGCTCGACCAGCTCCAGGCGGTCCTCCTCGGTGCGAACGCGGGCGAGGTGGGCCATGAGGGCCGTGTGGCGTCCGGCCTCGGCCCAGGTGCGCCCGACCTTGGAGAAGCTGCCGAGGGCCTCGAGCCGGTCATAGTCGGCGACGCGGACGAGGAGCTCGTAGATGACCTTCAGGTTGCCGGGGGTCAGCTCGGCCTGGTCGAGCACCTCGACCATGGTGCGGTAGGCGGTCTCGAGGTTGCCGCCCTCGTCACCGGTCCGGTCCCGACCCAGGCTCTCGGCGTAGGTGATGCGGTAGTCGACATTGTCGGGTGCCAATTCGATGGCCCGGCGGAAGTGTTCATTGGCCCGGGCGCGGTCGTAGTCGGTCAGGGCGCCCGCCAGCTGGAAGTGCAGCCAGGCGGCATCCGGCGTGACCTTGAGCATGTCGAGCATGAGCTGCTCGGCCTCGCGCATGCGGCCGGACCGACGGAGCATGGACAGCCGCGCCTCCTGCAGGCGGGCGTCGCCGGGGCAGGCCTTGAGACCCCGGTCCAGGGCCTCTAGTCCCTCCACCGGGCCCCGGGCGTCGGAAGCAGCGGCGGACAGGTCCAGCCAGGCGTCCGCCATGTCCGGCTTCATCCGGGTGGCGAGGTTCAGCCTCTGGATGGCCTTGTCGAAGTCCTTGGCGAACCAGTGGGCCCGTCCCAGCTGCCGCTGGTGCTCGGCGTTGGAGGGGGCGCTGCGGACCAGCTGCGAGAAGACCTTGATGGCTCGCGCATCCCGGGCATCGTTGAAGACATTGCCGAGATTCTGCTGGATGGCGTCGCTGCGCGGGCTGAGCCGGGCGGCCTTCTCCAGGGCCTCGATCGCCTCCGGATAGCGCTTGAGGCGGCGTAGGGCGACGCCGAGGATGTTCCACAGTTCCGGGTCCCGGGGGTGCCGCTCTACCGCCCGCCGCCCGACAGACTCGGCCTGGGCATAGTCGCGGTCGCGCACCAGGATGGCACCGAAGCTCCTGTAGACCGGCGCTGGTGCATCGGGATCGGCGTTGAGCTGGTCCGCCGTCAGCCGCTTGCCCTCGTCGCCCCGTCCGGCCTGGAAGGCGGCTTCGGCTTCAGCGAATCGGTTGGCGGACATGGAGTCTCCGGAAGTGTCGGCCCAGGAGGCCGGGGTGGGGCGGCAATCTAGGCTGGGCCGGCGCCTGCGACAATCGCTGGAAGGCTTTCGCCCCGCCTTGCCGCACCGGAGGCGGATATCTCCCGACCGTCATCAGAATGTCATGCAAGCGTCATACTTGCCGCGCCTCATAACACTTTGGTCCTTTACCGTAGACTCAGTGCCGCAAGACTCGCCAAGCGCAAATCCCGCCACCTTCCCGGTCACCGCTCTTACTGTTGCGGCGGTCCTGATGGGGCTTGCCGGGGTGTGGGCGCTGGCCGGCAAGGACGCCCCCGATCTTGCCCTCCTCCTGATCGCCGGCGCAGCCGGTGCGGCCTATGCCGCCCGTCAGGTCCGTTTCCCAAAGGCACCGCAGCCTGCCACCGGGCCGGACCCCAGGACCCAGCAGGCCCTCGAACGCGCCGAGGCTCAGGTGTCGGTCCTGCTCGATGCCGGACCCGACCCCCTGCTGGTGATTTCCGGTCGGGAGCCCGATGACCTCAGTACCCTCCGGATCGAGCGCGCCAACGCCGCAGCCCGGAGCCTTCTCCGGATCTCGAGCCCGCCGGTCCTCCTCGTTTCCGCCCTGAGGGACCCGGAGGTCCTGTCCGCTGTTGATGAGGCGCTCTTCGGCGGCGTCGAGGCCCGCTGCGCCTATACCTCGGGCGCTGCCCAGGAACGCAGCTTCCAGGTCCTGGCCCGTCCCCTGTCGGCCCAGGACGACGCCCTGAGCCGGGCCGTTCTGGTGTTCCGGGACGAGACCGACCTGCGCCGGGCCGAGCGTACCCGCGCCGACTTCCTTGCCAACGCCAGCCATGAGCTGCGTACGCCCCTGGCCTCGCTGAGCGGCTTCATCGAGACCCTGAGCGGTCACGCGCGGGAAGACCGGGAAGCGCAGGATCGCTTCCTCGGGATCATGCGCAACCAGGCCGAGCGGATGGGCCGACTGATCGATGACCTCCTCTCATTGAGCCGGATCGAGCTCAACGAGCACGTGGCGCCGCGCGGGCAGACGGACCTCGCCCTGGCCGCCGCCGACGTGGTGGATGCCCTCGGCCCCCAGGCGAAGGTGCGCGGCGTAGGTCTGGAAGCCACCCTGCCGAAGGCAGGCGAGGCGGTGATCTGCGGAGATCGCGACCAGATCGTCCAGGTCATCCAGAACCTCACGGACAATGCCCTGAAGTATGCGCCGCCCGGAAGTGCGGCAAGGGTGGAGGTCCGGCCGAACGTCAGCCGCGAGGCCTCCCAGGTTCCGGTGCTCGAAAACGCGGCGCGCCTGACCCTGGTGAGCCCGGATGCCCTACCGCCCACCTTCATGATGGTCCGGGTCCGGGACGAGGGACCGGGGATGGACCGCGAACACCTGCCCCGGTTGGCTGAGCGGTTCTACCGCGTGGAGGGCCAGAAGAGCGGAGCGCGGCCCGGGACGGGACTGGGCCTTTCCATTGTCAAACACATCGTCAACCGGCATCACGGCGTGCTTTCCGTGGAGAGCGCTCCCGGACGGGGTACAGTGTTCACGGTCCTGCTCCCGGCAAGCCTCACTGTCACAGAAGTTTCACAATCATGACCTACGGGCTAGATGGAGCCGTCGGGCTGCCACGTGGACACCGCAGCGCCGTCATGAACGGCGCTCTCGTTGAAGGGACTGCTGCAAATCCATGCTGACGGGTCTCGCCCTCCTGGTCCTCGCTGCCTTCTCCGGCGCCGTCTTCTGGGCCGGCCGCAGGCGTGCAGCGGGACTGGCCCGGACGCCCACCGCGCCGGTCAATTCCCTGCCCTTCCACCATGGGACCTACGCCGCCGTCTGGACCGCCGTGCCGGCCGCCCTCGTGCTGCTTGTCGCCGGCCTGTTCGGGAATTCGGTGGAGACGGCCATGATCAAGGCTCGCCTGCCGGCTGCAGTTCAGGCCCTCGAGGCTTCCGACCGCCAGGTCTTCCTGGACGACGCCCTGGCCATCGCCCGGGGCGGCTCCCGCAGCGAGACCCCCTTTTCCCCCGATCTGGAGGCGGCTCTCAGGACGACGGCCTCGGAGGCCCACGCCCTGGACGTTCGGATCCGTCTGATCGGCGTCGGTTCCGCAGTGGTCCTGGCCCTGGCCGGGGCCGCCTGGGGCCTGTCCCGGATCCGCGCACCCTTCAGGGCCCGTGCGGGGGTCGAGAAGTGGATCCAGGCCCTGCTGCTCTTCTGCTCGGTGACCGCGGTCTTCACGACCGTGGGCATTGTCGCCTCCCTCGTCTGGGAAAGCTGGCGCTTTTTCCAGGCCGTTCCACCCCTGTCCTTCCTGTTTGGAATGGAGTGGGACCCCCAGAGCGCCATGTATTCTGACCAGGTGGTCTCAAAGGGCGCCTTCGGGGCGATTCCGCTCTTCGCCGGCACCTTCCTGATCATGCTGATCGCCATGACGGTGGCGGCCCCCGTGGGCCTCTTCGCTGCGATCTACCTGTCGGAGTATGCCTCGCCGACGAGCCGAGCGGTCATCAAGCCCCTTCTTGAGATCCTCGCGGGGGTGCCCACCGTCGTCTATGGCTTCTTCGCCGCCCTGACCGTCGGGCCCCTGTTCCGGGCCGGATTCAACGCCCTCGGTGCCATGCTCGTCGGCGGCCCTTTCAACGATCTCGGCCTCTACCTGGGCGAGGTCCAGAACCAGATGGCCCTGGTGGCGGGTGTTGTGATGGGGGTCATGCTGATCCCCTTCGTCTCCTCGCTCTCGGATGACATCATCAACGCCGTGCCGCAGTCCCTGAGGGACGGCAGCCTGGCCATGGGCGCCACCCGATCGGAAACGATCCGCAAGGTGATCCTGCCCGCGGCCCTGCCCGGGATCATGGCGGCCATGCTGCTGGCCGTCTCCCGCGCGGTGGGCGAGACCATGATCGTGACCATGGCTGCAGGCCTCCAGGCCCGGGCGACCTTCAACCCCCTCGAGACCGTGACCACGGTCACCGTCCAGATCGTCACCCTGCTGACCGGGGACCAGGAATTCGACAGTCCCCGGACCCTTTCCGCCTTCGGCCTGGGCCTGACCCTGTTCGTCGTGACCCTGATCCTGAACATGATCGCCCTGCGGATCGTCCAGAAATACCAGGAACAGTATGACTGAGCCTCACACCTCCCGCGACGACCTGAAGGCCAGGGTGGCGCTCCGGCTGAAGGCGCGGAATGCTGCCGAACGTCGGTTCCGGCTCTATGGTCAGGTCGCCATCGCCCTCGCCCTCGGCTTCCTGGTCCTGCTGCTCGGCCGTATCGTTCAGCAGGGCTGGTCCACCTTCATCGACTACCGGCTCACTGCCCAGGTCTACCTGGACCCCTCAAGGATCGACCGGACGGATCCTGGGGGTGCCAACTACGACATCCTCATCGCCGAACAGCTCCTCAAGCGGATTGGCGTGGCCGACGACGAGAACGGGACGCGCAGCGACGCCATGAAGGATCTGGTGTCCGGCGACATGGGCTTCCAGGTCCTCGACCGGGTGAAGGCTGATCCTACCCTGATCGGCCGCACGCTGACGGTCTCCGCCCCCCTGAGGGCGGACGCCGGCCTCTACTTCAAGGGCCAGGTCAAGCGGTCCACCCCTGAAGGTGAACGTGCCCTGAGCGACGCCCAGATCGACTGGCTCGACCGAATGCGGGCTGGGGGCCTGGTGAAATCCGGCTTCAACTCGACCTTCTTTACCCGATCAGACTCCACCGAGCCGGAGCAGGCCGGGGTTCTGGGTGCCGTTGTCGGATCGACCCTGATGCTGATCCTGACGGCCGCCCTTGCCATTCCGATCGGCGTCCTGGCAGCGACCTACCTTGAGGAATTCGCTCCCAAGAACCGGTGGACCGACCTTGTCGAGGTGAACATCAACAACCTGGCTGCGGTTCCCTCCATCGTCTACGGCCTCCTGGGCCTGGCGGTGTTCATCAACTGGATGAACGTGCCGCGCTCCTCGCCCCTGGTGGGGGGGCTGGTGCTGGCCCTGATGGCCCTGCCGACGGTGATCATCGCCACGCGTTCGTCCCTCAGGGCCGTCCCCCCCTCCATTCGCGAGGCGGCCCTGGCCCTCGGTGCCTCCCGGACCCAGACCGTCTTCCACCATGTGCTGCCCTTGGCCCTGCCCGGAGTGATGACCGGCTCCATCCTCTCCCTTGCCCACGCCCTGGGCGAGACCGCGCCTCTCCTGATGGTCGGCATGGTGTCATTCGTGCCTGGCGTCCCGGACTCCCTGACCTCCGCCAGCACCGTCCTGCCCGTCCAGATCTTCATCTGGGAGAACGCCTCGGAGCGGGCCTTCCACGAGCGCACGGCTGCCGCCATCATGGTGCTGCTGGCCTTCATGATCCTGATGAACCTTGCCGCCGTCCTCCTGAGGCGGCGGTTCGAACGCCGTTGGTGACCCCATGACAGACGTCCAGACCAGCCCGCCCCCCGCCGAGGTGGCGACGCGTATCTCCGCCCGCGGCGTGCGGGTCTTCTATGGCGACAAGCAGGCCCTGTTCGATGTCGACCTCGACGTTCCCGACCGCGCCGTCACCGCCCTGATCGGTCCCTCCGGCTGCGGGAAGTCCACCTTCCTGCGCTGCATCAACCGGATGAACGACACCATCCCGGGCGCCCGGGTCGAGGGCAGTATCCTGCTCGACGGCGAGGACGTGAACGACCGCGACCTCGACCCGGTCCTGCTCCGGGCCCGGGTCGGCATGGTCTTCCAGAAGCCGAACCCCTTTCCCAAGACCATCTTCGAGAACGTGGCCTACGGGCCGCGGATCCACGGTCTCGCTACCTCCAAGTCCGAGCTTGAGGGGCTGGTGGAGCAGGCGCTGAAGCGGGCCGGGCTCTGGAAGGAAGTCTCCGACCGGCTGGACCAGCCCGGCACGGGCCTGTCCGGCGGTCAGCAGCAGAGGCTGGTGATCGCCCGGGCCATCGCCATCAATCCAGAAGTGATCCTCATGGACGAGCCCTGCTCGGCCCTGGACCCGATCGCCACCGCACGGATCGAAGAGCTGATCGACGAGCTCCGGGCCCAGTACTGCATCGTCATCGTGACCCACTCCATGGCCCAGGCGGCGCGGGTGTCGCAGCGCACGGCCTTCTTCCACATGGGAAAGTTGGTCGAGACGGGCCTGACCAGCGATATCTTCACACGTCCGGGGGACTCCCGCACCCAGGACTACATCACCGGCCGCTTCGGCTAAGGACGCGCTCATGAGCGAACACATCGTCAAGTCCTATGAGGACGAACTGAACAGCCTGGCGGCAGAGTGCGCCCGGCTTGGCGGTCTGGCCGAGGCCCAGCTCGCCGACGCCATCCGGGCGGTGACCCGGCGGGAGCCGGACCTGGCGGGTCAGGTCATCCAGCAGGACGACCGCCTGGACGAGATCGAGGCCGACATCGAGCAGAAGGCCATCCGCCTGATCGCCCTGCGCCAGCCCATGGCCAACGACCTGCGCAAGACGGTGGCGGCCCTGAAGATCGCCTCCAACCTGGAACGCTGTGGCGACTTGGCCAAGAGCATAGCCAAGCGGGCCCTGGTGCTGACGGATGTCGAGCCCATGCCGGCCCTGAGCCGCTCGATCGAGCGCATGGGCCAGCTGGTCCAGTCGCGGCTCCGGTCGGTCCTGGACGCCTACGCTTCCAGCGACGCGGAGGGGGCCATGGAGGTCTGGCGCCGCGACCATGAGGTGGACGAGCACTACAACAGCCTCTTCCGCGAGCTCCTGACCTATATGATGGGGGATGCCCGGACGATCACCCCCTGCGCCCACCTCCTGTTCGTGGCCAAGAACCTCGAGCGGATCGGCGACCACGCCACCAACATCGCGGAGATCGTGCACTACGAGATCTCGGGCGAGCAGGTGAATCCCGGCGACCGGCCCCGGGCCGACGATCTCAGGGCCTAGGAGATGTCCATGAACCCCCGCATCCTCGTGGTCGAGGACGATGACGCCCTTGGCACCCTGCTCCGGTACAACCTCGAGCGAGAGGGCTACGCGGTAGCCCTCGCCACGGATGGCGAGGAGGCCCTGATCCAGGCGGAGGAGCAGTTGCCGGACCTGGTCGTACTGGACTGGATGCTGCCCAGGGTCTCAGGGATCGAGGTCTGCCGGCGTCTTCGCCAGAAGCCCCTGAGCCGGAACGTGCCCATCATCATGCTGACGGCGCGGGGCGAGGAGAGCGACCGGATCCGGGGGCTCGACACCGGCGCTGACGACTATGTGGTCAAGCCCTTCGCGGTGACCGAGCTGTCGGCGCGGATCCGCGCCGTCCTGCGCCGCCTGCGACCCGGCCTGGCCGAGGATGTTGTGGTCCGGGGTGCCCTGATCCTCGACCGGTCGGCCCACCGGGTCAGCCGCGAAGGCGAGGAGATCCACCTGGGACCGACGGAATTCCGCATGCTGGACTTCTTCATGCAGAACCCGGGGCGGGTCTTCAGCCGCGAGCAGCTGCTCGACTCTGTCTGGGGGTCTGACGTCTATGTCGAGGCCCGGACGGTGGACGTCCACATCGGCCGGCTGCGCAAGGCGCTGGCCAAGGGCAAGCCAGGCTTCAACCCGATCCGGACCGTCCGCTCGGCGGGCTATGCTCTCGAGGTGGACCGCAGGACCGCCGGGGCTGATTGACGCGGGGGCCTGACCGCGCGAAAGGCGGGCCATGAACATCCTTCTCGTCGGATCCGGCGGCCGAGAGCACGCCCTGGCCTGGAAGATCGCCGCCTCGCCCCTGACCCGCCGCCTGGTCATGGCGCCGGGAAACCCTGGCATGGCGCGATTGGGCGAACTGAGGTCCATCAAGCCGACCGCAGTCCAGGAGCTCGTCGATCTGGCCCGGGAGATTGCCGCCGACCTGGTGGTCATCGGCCCTGAGGCCTCTGTGGAGGCCGGCCTCGCCGACGCTCTTCAGGCGGCCGGTACGCCCTGCTTCGGGCCCATCGCCGCTGCTGGCCGGCTGGAAAGCTCCAAGGCCTTCACCAAGGCCTTCTGCGACCGTCATGGCCTGCCAACCGCCGCCTGGGTGGTGTGCGAGGACGCGGCCTCTGCCAAGGCATCGCTCGACCGGTTCTCGCCCCCCTATGTGGTCAAGGCCGATGGCCTGGCGGCAGGCAAGGGCGTGACCGTCGCCCCCGACCGGGCGACGGCGGAGGCGGCCATTGACGATGCCCTCGGGGGCCGGTTCGGCGCCGCTGGCGCCCGGGTGGTGATCGAGGACTTCCTGGAAGGCGAGATCGGCTCCCTCTTCGTGCTCTCAGACGGCAAGACTGTCCGCTATTTCGGTGCCGCCCAGGACCACAAGCGCGCCTTCGACGGCGAGCGGGGCCCGAATACCGGGGGCATGGGGACCTATTCCCCGGCGCCGGTCTTCACCGGGACCCTCGTCGACCAGGTCATGACCCGGCTGGCCGTCCCCGCCCTTGAGGGCATAGCGGCCGAGGGCGCGCCCTATCGCGGGGCCCTCTTCGTCGAATTCATGGCCACGGCGGACGGACCGCGCCTGGTGGAGTTCAATGCCCGCTTCGGCGATCCCGAGTGCCAGGTCCTGATGCTGCGCCTGGACTGCGATCTCGTGCCCTACCTCGCCGCCTGCGCGAACGGGACCCTGGCCGACCTGCCGGAGCCTGCCTGGCGCGACGAGGTGGCGATCTGCGTGGTCATGGCGGCGGAAGGCTATCCGGATGCGCCGCGGACCGGGTCCGCCATCCTGGGGGCGGAACAGGACTTCGGCCCGGACGTCGCGGTCTTCCACGCCGGGACGACCCGGGACGCCGACGGCGTGCTCAGGGCTGCCGGGGGCCGGGTGCTGAACATCTGCGCCCGGGGTCCGGACCTGGAGACCGCCCGAGCCCGGGCCTATGCGGCCATCGCCCGCATCGACTGGCCCGAGAGCTTCCACCGCACCGACATCGGCTGGCGCGCCCTGGCCCCGAGGGGCTGAGCCTCAGCCCACGAAGTCGGTCTGGGCCAGGGTCACGAGGCCGGTGATCTCGATCACCGTGTCGATGGCGTTGTCGCCGTCGGTGTCTGCGAAGACGTAGGTCAGGCTGGCCGCCGTGTCGCGGATGGCCACCACGTCATCCGTTCCCGCCGAGATCACCGCCGCCGCTGCGGCCTGGGCCGCGGCATAGGAGGCGGCGTCAGCTCCGGCGCTGAAGCCGGCCGGGCCCGTGCCACTGTTCGTTGCACCCAGTCCGAAGGAAATCGTGTCCGTGCCTGCCGCGAAGTCGGTGATGACATCCCGGGCAGTGGCGGTGGAAGCGGCGGTTCCGAAGGTGAAGACGTCCGCGCCGCCGCCGCCGGTCAAACTGTCCTGTCCGCCGCCGCCGTTGAGGGTCTCCGCACCTGCCCCGCCGGCCAGGGTATCGGCTCCGTCATCTCCCGCCAGGCTGGAGGCCCCAGCCCCG
>CAIWHQ010000057.1 GCA_903912465.1 uncultured Alphaproteobacteria bacterium
CCTGGCCGGGCTCGAGGAAGGCGTCTGGCCCCAGGCGGCGGGGGTGGACCCCTTCCTGTCCAGGACCATGCGCAAGGCCCTGGGACTGCCGGCGCCCGAGCGGCGGATCGCCCTGTCGGCGCATGACTTCGCCCAGTCCGCCTGCGCGCCCGAGGTGTTCCTGCTGAACACCCGGCGCCGGCGCGGCGCGCCCGTCCTGGAGTCCCGCTGGCTCTGGCGGCTGCGGACCCTGGCCCGGGGCGCCGGCGCGACCCTTGCCGGGCGCCCGGACCTGACGGACCTCGCCGAGGCCCTCGACGGGCCCGGCCCCTTTGCGCCAGCCCTGCGTCCCGCGCCCTGCCCGCCCCTGGAGGCCCGGCCCCGCAAGCTGGCGGTGACCCGGGTGGAGGCCCTGGTCAGGGACCCCTACCAGGTCTGGGCCCGGGACATCCTTCGCCTCTACCCCATGGACCGGCCGGATACGTCGGTGGACGTCCGCATCCGCGGGACGGCGATCCACTCGGCCCTCGAAACCTTTGTCGAGACCTACCCCGCAGACCTGCCCGCCGACGCCGCCGACGTCCTCGATCACCTCTATATCGAGGCGCTCAGGGCGGCGGGGATGGACGCCATCGGCCTGGCGCGAGAGCAGGCCCTGGCCCGGGAGATCGCAGCCTGGATGGTGGACCAGGAACGCCAGCGGCGCCGCGACGGACGGCGGATCGAGGTCGAGCAGGCGGGCCAGCTGACTTTTTCGACCCGGGAAGGCAACTTCGTCCTCACCGCCAAGGCCGATCGGCTGGAGATCGGCCCCGAACAGATCGGCCGCATACTCGACTACAAGACCGGTGCCCCGCCCTCCACCGACACCGTCAAGACCGGGTTCTCACCCCAGCTGACCCTCACCGGCGCCATCCTCGAGGCGGGCGGCTTTCCCGGGCTGAAAGGCCTGAAGGTGGAGGAGCTGTCCTATGTGCGGATCACCGGACGCCGGCCGGCCGGCGAGATCCGCAGCGCCATCGACACCTCGATGACCGCCACACAGGCCTCGGCGGCGGCGCTCGAGGGCCTGAAGGCGCGGATCGAGGCCTTCGATAATCCGAACCGGCCCTATACCTCCCGGGTCGCACCCTCCTCGGTGAAGCTCTACGCGAGCGACTATGATCACCTGGCCCGGGTGCGGGAATGGTCCTCCATCGGCGAGGGAGAGGACACATGACCCCCGCCGAGGTCGACGACCCCCAGGCCCTCGCCGCCGACCCCTTCCTGTCGGCCTTCGTCACCGCCAATGCGGGCTCGGGCAAGACCAAGACCCTGATCGACCGGGTCGCCCGCCTGCTGCTGGCCGGGGCTGAGCCCGACCAGATCCTTTGCGTGACCTACACCCGGGCCGCGGCGGCGGAGATGCAGGACCGGCTGTTCAGGCTGCTGGGCGACTGGTCGGTGATGCCGGACGAGGCTCTCGGCATGGCCCTTGGCGCGCTGGAGGGCCGCCCCCCCGCCGCCTATGAGCCCGACGCGCTCTCGAAGGCCAGGGCCCTCTTCGCCCAGGCCCTGGAGACGCCGGGGGGCCTGCGCATCCAGACCCTGCACGCCTTCTGCGAGAAACTGCTGCGCCGGTTTCCCCTCGAGGCCGGGGTCTCCCCGGGCTTCGAGGTGCTCGATGACCTCGGCGCGGCGGACCTGGCGCGCAGGGCCCATGCCGGGATCGCGCGCCACGCCCTGGGGGGCGACGGCCGGATCGCCCAGGCCTACGCCCGGCTCTCGGTGGACCTGGACCACCGCCGCTTCCTCGGCCTCTTCGACGAATTCGCACGCCTGTCCTCGGATCTTGTCCGGTGGTTCAAGACGGCCGCCGCCGGAGACGGGGTCGAGGCCGCAGTCTGGACAGCGCTGACAGGCGCACCGGAGCCGCTCGAGCCTGCGCAGGCGGAGGCCGACCTGGTCGATGTCTCGCAGGGCCTGGCCCCCGGGGACTGGATGCGAATCTCCGAGATCCTCATGGCGTCCTCCGCGGATACCGAGCGCGAGCTTGGCGCAGCCCTGGAGGCCAGTCAGGGCCACCCACCCTTCGACCAGGTGCGGTCCATGCTCCTGACGAAGAAGTGGACGGTCGCGGCCTGGTTCAGACGCTCATCCCGCCTGAAGCGCCACCCTGACATCGTCGACCTGCTCGACGGGGAGGCGAACCGCCTGCTCGGGCTGGAGAAGCGCCGGCGCATGGCCGTGGCGGGGCAAAGAACCCTCGACATCCTTGTCCTGGCCCAAGCCTACCTGACCGCCTACGAGACCGAGAAGACCCTGTCGGGGAAGCTGGACTTCAGCGACCTGGTGGGTCGCACCGTCGCCCTGACCCGGACCGCGCCCATGGCCGCCTGGGTGCTGTACAAGCTGGACCAGAGGCTGGCCCACATCCTCGTGGACGAGGCGCAGGACACCGCGCCGGACCAGTGGGGAATCCTGAGGGGCCTGACGGGCGACTACTTCTCGGGCGCTGGCCAGGCCTTGAGGGGGAACGGCCCGGGCCGGTCCTTCTTCGTCGTCGGCGACGTCAAGCAGTCGATCTACTCCTTCCAGGGCGCCTCGCCCGAGAACCTGGGCATCGAGTACGCCCACCACAGCCGGGCCGCCGCCGCCGTGGGTGCCCGCTTCGAGCGCATCGACCTGACCCGGTCCTGGCGGTCCGTTCCGGAGGTCCTGGCCTTCGTGGATGCGGTCTTCGCCGGGGACGAGAAGGCCCGGGCCCTGGTCAGTGCGGAGGGCGAGACGCCGCCGGTCATCCGCCATGAGGCCGGCCGCAAGGATCCCGGGTGCGTGGACCTCTGGGACCTCGTGCCGCCCGCCGAGAAGGAGACGCGGGACGCCTGGCAGGACCCGCCCGACGCCCTGGGAACCGACTCCAGCCCGCGGATCCTGGCCCGGCGGATGGTCAGCGAGATCCGGCGGATCGTGAGCCAGGGCGAGTCCGTAGGCGACAAGAAGACGAAGGGACGAAGGCCGGCGTCCTGGGGCGACATCCTGATCCTGGTCCGCCGACGCGGCGCGCTCTTCGACGAGATCCTGCGCGAGCTGAAGCGGAGCGGCGTGCCCGTGGGCGGTGCCGACCGGCTGAAGCTGTCCGAACACATCCTGTTCGAAGATCTGAGGGCCCTGGTCCGCTTCGCCCTTTTCCCGGGCGATGACCTGACCCTCGCCGCCCTTTTGCGCAGCCCATTCTGCGATGTCACCGACGAGAGCCTGTTCGACCTGGCGCGGGACCGCCCCGACCCGACGCTCTGGGACACCCTGAAGCGGCGCGCCGGAGACGGCCGGAGCGACTGGGCCCAGGCTGCTGACTTCCTGGGGCGGGTGGCCAGGACCGGGGCGGGCCTCACGCCTTACGACTTCATCGTCGGGATTCTCGAGTCGCCCGGCCCCTGCGGGCGCTCCCAGCGGCAGAGGCTCCTGACCCGCCTAGGCCGGGAGGCCGAGGAGGCCCTCGGGGTGTTCCTGGAGAAGACCCTGGAGCTGGAACAGGCCGGCTCCCGCCACCTGGAGAGCTATGCCGCCGACCTGGACCGGCTGGATGTCGATGTGGCCCGGGAGATGGACGCCGCCGGGGCGGACGAGGTGCGGATCATGACCGCCCACGGCGCCAAGGGGCTTGAAGCCCCGATCGTCATCCTGCCCGACATGACCTTCTCGGATCCCGGGCGGTCGGGCCTGGTCCGCACCGATGACGGAACCTTCCTCTGGCTGGGGTCGAGTGACGACGACTGCGACGCCCAGACCAGGGCCCGGGAGGACCGCAGCCGAGACGCGGGGCGCGAGCTCAGCCGCCTGCTCTATGTGGGGCTGACCCGCGCGCGGGACCGCCTGATCCTCTGCGGAACCCTGCCCGGCAACCGAAGTGAAGTGAACCTGAAGGGGTGGTGGAGCGCCGTCTCCGAGGCCTTTGCCGAAAGGATGGGCGACGGGGTCCGGCGGATCGAGCGCGACGACTTCAGCTTCCGGCGGTTCGGCCCAGACCCGGAGATCCTGGGACCGGCCGGCGCCGGAGCGCCGACGGTCGCCGCGGCAGTCCCGCCCTGGCTGGGCCAGGTTGCCCGGGCCGAACCCCTCAGCCGCCTCGCCTCACCCTCGGACCTCGGCGACTCGGCACCCGTGGCTGCCCTTTCGCCCCTCGCCGGGCTGGGGGGACTGGGCCGGTTCCGCCGCGGCGAACTGATCCACCGCCTCCTTCAGATCCTGCCGGACCTGGACCCTGCGTCCTGGGACAGGGCGGCGCGCAGGCTTCTGGAGAAGGAGGCCGGCCTGACCGCCGACCAGGTATCCGAGATGACAGCTGCGGCCCTCGGCGTCCTGGAACACCCCGAATTCGCCTTCCTCTTCGGTCCGGGATCCCGGGCCGAAGCGGGGATCATTGGAGGAGCGGCGGCCTTCCCGGAAGGCCTGCGCATCTCGGGACGCATCGATCGCCTGGTGGTGCGGGACGACGAGGTCCTGTTTGCCGACTTCAAGACCAACCGGCCGGCGCCGGCCCGCATCGAGGATGCCGACCCGGCCTACCTCCGCCAGCTGGCCATGTACTGGGCGGTGCTGGGCGACCTCTATCCCGGGCGACGGATCCGGGCGGCCCTGGTCTGGACCGACGGCCCGCGTCTGACCCCCGCGCCGGAGCCTCTGCTGCGGTCAGCGCTCGAGGCCCTGCGAGAGGGGTTTCGATAGGGGCGTTTGATTGGGGGAGTTGATCGGGCACCCCCGCTCGCCATATCTAGTGCTAACGTCCGGAGGATCCGGACCCCCAATCGAGGAGCCACCCATGGGCACCGTCGCAGTCACTGACCAGTCCTTCGAAGCCGACGTCCTGAAGTCGGGCAAGCCCGTCCTGGTGGATTTCTGGGCGGAGTGGTGCGGTCCCTGCAAGCAGATCGCCCCGGCCCTCGAGCAGATCGCCTCAGAGCTGGGCGAGCATGTCACGGTGGTCAAGCTGAACATCGAGGACTCCCCGGAAACGCCCGGCCGCTACGGCGTGCGGGGCATCCCGACCATGATGCTCTTCAAGGACGGCCAGATGACCGCCATGAAGGTCGGCGCCATGCCCAAGCAGAAGATCGTCGACTGGCTGAACGAGTCGGGCGTCGGCTGAGCCAAGAGCCCCCTCAGGTCGGCCAGGTTTCCGGGCTGAGGGCCAGCACCTCTCCAGCAAAGTGAAGGCCGCCGCAGATCACGACCCGGGGCGGAGGCCCCTGCACGTCCAGGGTCAGGGCCAGGGCGACGGCGGCGGAGACATCCGGCGCCGTTGAAGCCTCAAGGCCCTCCGCCCGGGCCGCCGCCGCAAGGTCTTCCGGCGACAGGGCCGAGGCGGACTCGAAGGTCGTGGCGACCACCTGAGGACCCAGGCCCGTGAATGCGGCGAAGAAGCCGCGGGGATCCTTGCGGGCGAACTGCCCTGTCACCAGGACGAGGGGCCGGGGATCCCGCGCACCCATCTCCTCGCAGGTCCGCGCCAGGGCGGCGGCGCCGTGGGGATTGTGGGCCCCGTCCAGCCAGAGGTCGGATCCCCTGGCCGCAGCCAGCCCGCCCAGGGGCCCGGTGGTGAGCCTCTGGAACCGGCCGGGCCAGACCGCCTCCTGGACACCCCTTGCAAGGGCAGCCTCGTCAATGCGCGGGTCGCAGAGTGCCAGGAGGGCAAGGGCGGCGAGGCCGGCGTTCTCGAACTGGTGGAGGCCGGGCAGGGACGGGGCCGGAAGATCGAGAAGCCGGTCCGGGGCCTGGACCACCAGCCGGCCCCTCTCCCGCCAGATGTCCGCGTCCCGGCCGACCAGGGTCAGGGATGCGCCCCGGGCCTCGGCTTCGGCCTCGATCACCGCCTGGGCCTCTTCATGCTGGCGGGCGGAGACCACGGGCCGGCCCGGCTTGATGATGCCCGCCTTCTCCCAGGCGATCTTCGACAATTCGGGGCCCAGCATCTCCAGGTGGTCGTAGTCGACCGGCGTAATCACCGACACGGCAGGGGCGTCGAAGATGTTGGTGGCGTCAAACCGTCCGCCGAGACCGACCTCGATCACGCAGAGGTCGGCGGGGGTGTCCGCAAAGGCCTGTAGGGCCAGGACCGTCGTGATCTCGAAGAAGCTGATGGGTTGACCGGCATTGGCCGCCTCGAGCCGGTCCGTGAGGGCGTCGAGGGCCTCGTCCGTGATCAGCCGCCCCGCCACCCGGATGCGTTCGGCGAACCTCACCAGATGGGGCGAGGTGAGGACGTGGACCTTCAGCCCCGCCGCCTCGGCCATGGCCCTCAGAAAGGCGGTGGTGGAGCCCTTGCCGTTGGTCCCGGCGACGTGGATCACGGGCGGCAGGCGCAGATCAGGACGGCCAAGGGCCTCCAGAAGGCGCTCGACCCGTCCGGTCGTCAGGTCGATGAGGGACGGGTGGCTCGCCCGCAGGCGCTGGATGACGGCGTCAGAAGCCCGGATCGGATCGTACATGGTCCCAGGTCGGGGGTCAGGCAGCGCGGGCGCGGGCCCGGCCCAGCATCAGGGTCCCGAGCACCGAGGCGAGGATGTCCGGAAGCTCAGAGCGCGCCGCCACCAGGTCGACCATGCCCCGCTCCATCAGGAACTCGGCCCTCTGGAAGCCGGCGGGCAGGACCTCGCGAATGGTCTGCTCGATGACCCGGCGGCCAGAGAAGGCGATCATGGCGTTGGGCTCAGCGATGTGGATATCCCCCAGCATGGCGTAGGAGGCCGAGACCCCGCCGGTCGTCGGGTCGGTCAGCACCACCACATAGGGCAGGCCCGCGGCCTTGACCTCGTTGAGGGCCAGGGTGGTCCGGGCCATCTGCATCAGGGACAGGGTCCCCTCCTGCATGCGGGCGCCGCCGGAGGCGGTGAAGATCACCAGGGGAACCTTGCGACGCACGGCTTCCTGGGCGGCCTTGATGAAGGCCTCGCCCGCGCCCATGCCCAGGGACCCGCCCATGAAGTTGAAGTCCTGGACGATGACCACCGCCGCCTGCCCCCGGATATTTCCGAAGGCGAGGGCCATGGAGTCCTGCTCGCCCGTCGCCTTGCGCGCCGCCTTGAGGCGGTCGGCGTAGGGTTTGTCGTCCGGGAACTTCAGGGGATCGTCGGCTACAACCGGCGAGGGGATGCGCTCGAATCTTCCGTCGTCGAAGGTGTAGCGCAGGCGTTGGGCGGCGCCGATGCGCATATGGCTGCCCGAGGGCGTGACCCACATGGCGGCCTCGAGGTCGGGCCGGTACAGCATCTCGCCCGTATCCGGACACTTGACCCAGAGGTTCTCGGGGGTCTCGCGCTTGGCCACCAGGTTGCGGACGCCGGGAGCGATCTTGGCCAGCCAGCCGCCGCGCTCACGGGGGGCCTGGGGCTGCTTCCCGGATTTGTCGTCGGTCTGGTCCGCCATCGCCATTCTGCGCCTAAGCTCCGACACTCGACGTCCTTGCCGTACGAACAGACTTAGCCAGACCCGCCACTTTTGTAAGCACCCGGTCGGTCACGTCTTCGTTTGCAGCCAGGGCCGCGGCCACCTCGTCCACCAGGGCCGAGCCGACCACGACGGCGTCAGCGACCCGGGCCACCTCGGCCGCCCTCGCCTCTGTCTTGACACCGAAGCCCACGGCCACCGGAAGCCCGGAGGCGGCGCGGACCCGCGCGACATTGGGCGCCACGGCGCCGGCGTCGGCCTCCTTGACGCCAGTGACCCCGGCGACAGAGACGTAATAGACGAAGCCCGAGGTCCGACGGACCACGACAGGCAACCGCCGGTCGTCCGTGGTGGGCGTGGCAAGCCGGATCAGGGACAGATCCTGGGCGTCGAGGGCGTCGGCGAGGGGATCTGCCTCCTCGGGCGGAATGTCGACGACGATCAGGCCGTCCACGCCCGCAGCCGCAGCGTCACGGGCAAAGGCCGCATAGCCCGGGGTCTCGAGGGGATTGGCATAACCCATCAGGATGACCGGTGTTTCGGAGTCCGAGCGGCGGAAGGCGGCGACAAGGTCCAGGGTCTTCTGCAGGGTCATGCCCCGGGCCAGGGCCCGCTGGGCCGCGCGCTGGATCGGCGGGCCTTCCGCCAAAGGATCGGAGAAGGGAAAGCCCACCTCGATCAGGTCAGCCCCGGCAGCGGGAAGCCCCTTGAGAATGGCCAGGGCAGTCTCCGGATCGGGATCTCCCGCCATCACGTAGGGAATGAAGCCGGCACGGCCCTCCTGGCGGAGGCGGGCGAAGCGGGCGTCGATCCGGGCGCGGCTCAAATCGAGAGTCCCAGGGCCTGGGCGACGGTGGAGACATCCTTGTCGCCGCGGCCGGACAGGTTGACCACCACGATCCCCTTGGGGCCCAGCTCGGCGCAGATCTGCGGCAGGCGGGCCAGGGCGTGGCTGGTCTCGAGGGCCGGAATGATCCCCTCCAGCTCGGCGCAGAGCTGGAAGGCCTCGAGGGCCTCGCGGTCGGTGCAGGTCATGTATTCCGCCCGGCCGGCATCGTGCAGGAAGGCATGCTCGGGACCGATCCCGGGATAGTCCAGGCCCGCGGAAATGGAGTGCGCCTCGGTGATCTGGCCCACCGGATCCTGGATCAGGTAGGTGCGGTTGCCATGGAGGACGCCGGGCCGGCCGCCATTGATGGCCGCCGCATGACGCTCGGTGTCCATGCCATCGCCGGAAGCCTCGACCCCGATCAGGCGCACACCCTCGTCGTTGAGGAAGGGATGGAAGGTACCGATGGCGTTCGATCCCCCACCCACGCAGGCGACCACGGCGTCCGGGAGCCGGCCCTCGGCCTCGAGGATCTGCGCCCGGGCCTCCCGGCCCATGACCGCCTGGAACTCGCGGACCATCTCCGGATAGGGATGCGGGCCCGCCGCCGAGCCAATCAGGTAGTAGGTGTCATGGACATTGGTGACCCAGTCCCGA
Source organism: uncultured Alphaproteobacteria bacterium (assembly GCA_903912465.1). Classification (GTDB taxonomy): domain Bacteria; phylum Pseudomonadota; class Alphaproteobacteria; order Caulobacterales; family Caulobacteraceae; genus Phenylobacterium. The sequence goes on from CAIWHQ010000057.1 coordinate 8,891, forward strand.
AGCGCCTCATTCATGGCGTCCTTCAGGGTCGAAGAGCCCGAGGTCACCGGCTCAACCCGGGCACCCAGGAGGTTCATACGGAAGACGTTGGGCTTTTGGCGCTCAACGTCCACGGCACCCATGTAGACCACGCAGGGCAGGCCGAAACGGGCGCAGACCGTGGCCGTGGCCACCCCGTGCTGGCCGGCGCCGGTCTCGGCAATGATCCGGGTCTTGCCCATACGCATGGCCAGGAGGATCTGGCCCATGCAGTTGTTGATCTTGTGCGCGCCCGTGTGGTTGAGCTCCTCGCGCTTGAGGTAGACCTTCGCGCCCCCAAACTTCTGGGTCAGGCGCTCGGCGAAGTACATAGGGCTCGGCCGGCCGACATAGTGCTTGAGATAGCCATCCAGCTCGGCGTGGAAGGCCGGATCGGCCATGGCAAGCCGGAAAGCGGCCTCCAACTCATGCACCAGGGGCATGAGGGTTTCGGGCACGTACCGGCCACCATAATCGCCGAACCGGCCAGAGGCATCGGGGTAGGCGGAATAGTCGTTGGGCGTTGTGATCTGGTTCACGTGGGGCCTAATGTCTGGCTCGGCGGACAGCGTCGAGGAAGGCCGAGATCAATGAGGCGTCCTTTAGTCCGGGACCGCGCTCCACGCCAGAGGAAACGTCCGCCAACGGGGCCCCGGAAGTGGTCAGGGCCTCGGCGACATTCCAGGGATCGAGACCCCCCGCGAGAAACCAGGGCCGGGGCGGACGAAAGTCCTCGGTGATCGTCCAGTCGAAGGCCCGGCCCAACCCCCCGGTCATTGCGGCGCCCTCCGGCGGGCGCGCGTCCAGCAGGAGGTGGTCGGCGACATCGGACCAGGGTCCTGCGGCCGCAAGGTCGTCGGCGGAACCCACCGGCAGGGCGCGAATCAGCCCCACTCCGGTGCGCCGGATGACCTCGGCTCCCCGCGCCGGCGACTCCCGGCCATGCAGCTGGATCAGGTCCGGACGCAGGATCCGGGCGATCCGGTCCAGGGTATCGTCGCCAGCGTCGACGGTGATGGCGCAGATCCGCACGCCGGCCGCCCGGGCGGGCTCGGCGAGCCGGGCGGCCACCTCGGGTTCGACGAAGCGCGGGCTTGCCGGGAAGAAGTTGAAGCCGATGAAACCTGCGCCGCAGGCGACTGCGGCCTCGACGGTTTCCGGCGTGGACAGGCCGCAGATCTTGGCAGGAACGTGCATGGCCCGGATTAGGGCCATGCAGGCTCCAAGTTCAAGGCCTGAGGCTTAGCGGCCGGACTTCAGCAGGTCGCGGATCTCGCCAAGGAGGGTTTCCTCGGCCGACGGCGCCGGCGGCGGCGCGGCGGCCACCTGGGCCCGACGCAGGGCGTTAACCCCCTTGACCATCACGAAGATCACCCAGGCGATGATCAAGAACTGGATCAGGGTGTTCAGGAAGGCACCGTACTGGATCGCCACCAACTCACTGGCCGTGGTGGCAGGATCGTCTGCCTTCAGGACCCAGCTGAGCCGGGAGAAGTCCACACCGCTGGTCAGGAGGCCGATGGGCGGCATGATCACCCCCTCGACGAGGGACGTGACGATCTTTCCGAAGGCCCCGCCGATGATGACACCGACCGCGAGGTCGATGACGTTGCCGCGGGCGATGAATTCGCGAAACTCACTCAAGATGGACATGGGCTCTCCCTTTAATTGTCCTGGCGACGCTGGAGCGTCAGTCGTCGGCGTTGAGCCGGACCCTAAGTTCCTTGCCGCTCTTGAAAAACGGCACATGCTTGGCGCGGACGGAAACTGCCACGCCTGTCCGGGGGTTCCGACCGGAGCGGGCGCCGCGGGACCGGACCGAAAAGGCACCAAAGCCGCGAAGTTCGACCCGGCCGCCATCCTCCAGGGCCTGAATCATCCGGTCAAGGATCACGGAAACGACCCTTTCGATGTCCTTCTGGGTAAGGTGCGGGTTTTCCTCGGCCAGCTTGGCGATGAGTTCGGACTTTATCATGCCCCTGGCCACCCCCGGAATCCGGCCGTTCTTGCGCGCCGTCAGGCGACCACTTCAGCGCATTTCCCTTTGGCGTCAAGCCCTTGGACGGGACCCGAAGACAAAAGACCCCGCAGACAAAAGAAAACGGCGGACCGGTATTCCGGTCCGCCGCATCCAGGACACCCTGACGCCGAAGCGCCCGGCTGCCGCCTAGTCCTTTTGGGCCTTCTCGCGGAGGGCCGCGCCGAGGATGTCGCCCAGCGAGGCTCCGGAGTCCGAGGATCCGAACTTCTCGATTGCGGCCTTCTCCTCGACCCTCTCCAGGGCCTTGATGGACAGGGAGATCCGCCGGGCGGCCTTGTCCACGAGGGTGACCTGGGCATCGACGCGGTCGCCAACGGCGAAGCGCTCGGGGCGCTGGTCAGCACGGTCCCGCGAGAGGTCCGACTTGCGGATGAAGGCCGACATGGGCGCTTCGTCATCGCCGAAGCGGACCTCGATGCCACCCGAGGTGACCTCGGTGACGGTGACCGTCACGTTCTGGCCCTTCCGGTAGACGTCGCCAGTCATCGGATCGCCCGAGAGCTGCTTGATGCCCAGGGAGATACGTTCCTTTTCGACATCGACGTCCAGGACCCGCGCCTTGACCATCTCGCCCTTGTGATAGCGCGTGATGGCCTCCTCGCCGGGCAGGTTCCAGTCGAGGTCGGACAGGTGGACCATGCCGTCGATGTCGTTGTCCAGGCCAAGGAAGAGGCCGAACTCGGTGGCGTTCTTGACTTCGCCCTCGACGGTGGAGCCCACCGGATGGGTGGCCACGAAGGCCTCCCAGGGATTGTCCATGGCCTGCTTGAGGCCCAGCGACACGCGACGCTTGGAGGGATCCACGTCCAGGACGACCACGTCGACTTCCTGAGAGGTCGAGACGATCTTGCCAGGGTGGACGTTCTTCTTGGTCCAGGACATTTCCGAGACGTGCACCAGGCCCTCGACACCGGCCTCCAGCTCCACGAAGGCGCCGTAGTCGGTGATGTTGGTGATGCGGCCGGTGAAGCGGGCACCCATCGGGTACTTGGCCTCGACGCCGTCCCAGGGGTCGGACTGGAGCTGCTTCATGCCCAGGGAGATGCGCTGGGTGTCGGGATTGATCTTGACGATCTGGACCCGGACCGTGTCGCCCACGGCCAGCACCTGGCTGGGGTGGTTGACGCGCTTCCAGCTCATGTCGGTGACATGCAGCAGGCCGTCGATCCCGCCCAGGTCCACGAAGGCGCCATAGTCGGTGATGTTCTTGACCACGCCTTCGCGGATCTCGCCTTCCTGCAGCTGGCCGACAAGTTCGGTGCGCTGTTCGGCGCGGGCTTCCTCGAGGATGGCCCGGCGGGACACGACGATGTTGCCGCGCGGGCGGTCCATCTTGAGGATGGCGAAGGGCTGTTCCTTGCCCATCAGCGGACCGACGTCGCGCACCGGGCGGATGTCGACCTGCGAGCCCGGCAAGAAGGCCGAGGCGCCGCCGAGGTCAACGGTGAAGCCGCCCTTCACGCGGCCAACGATGGCGCCCATGACAGGCTCGTTGCGGGCGTGAACGCCCTCAAGCCGGGTCCAGGCCTCCTCGCGGCGGGCCTTCTCGCGGCTGATAACCGCCTCGCCCATGGCGTTCTCGACCCGCTCGAGGAAAACCTCGACCGTATCGCCGATGGCCAGCTGGGGCTTGTCCTCCTCGCCGACGCTGAATTCCTTGACGGAGATGCGGCCCTCGGTCTTGAGGCCCACATCGATGATCGCGAAGTCCTTCTCGATGCCCACGACAATGCCCTTGACCACCTGGCCTTCCATGAAGTCGCGTCCACCCAGGGACTCGGTCAGGAGGGCCGCGAAGTCGTCGCGGGACGGGTTCAGGCCAGCATCATCAGCCATTTTGTACTTTCATCAGTCATTGTGACCCGGAAGCCGCGCGCCCTTCAGGCAGACGGAGTCCCGGAATCGGGTTGGAGTTGAAACCGAAGGCGCGGAGCCCGCGCCGGTGTATGCCCGCGGCATGAGAGGGAAAGACGCGATGGGATTTGCCGTCCGGATCAGTTCCGGCCGGCGCGCGCCGCCTCGACAATGCGGCGGGCCGCATCGGTGGCGCGGTCTATAGTCATTTCGGAGGTATCCAGCAAGACGGCGTCGGCTGCCCGGGCCAGAGGCGCGTCGGCCCGGCCGCCGTCCCGGGCGTCACGCCGGCGGATGTCGGCCAGGACCTCCTCGAGGGATACCGTCTCGCCCTGGGCGGCGAGCTGGCGCCAGCGGCGCTCTGCGCGGACCTCCGGACGGGCGGTCACGAATAGCTTGGCCGGCGCCCAGGGGGCGATCACCGTGCCGATGTCCCGGCCGTCGAGCACAGCGCCGCCTGGCCGGTGCGCAAAACCGACCTGGGTGGCGTTCAGGGCTTCCCGGACACCGGGGTGCACCGCAACCCGGCTGGCCAGTTCACCTGCCGATCGGGTGCGGAAGGCGGGATCGTCCAGGGCCAGGGGATCGATCTTCCCGGCGACGGCCGCGGCGGCACCGGGGTCATCGGGATCAACCCCGGCCCGGGAGGCGGCCACGCCGACGGCCCGGTAGAGGAGGCCGGTGTCGAGGACCGGCAGGCCATAGGCCCGGCCCAGCCAGGCGGCGACCGTCCCCTTGCCGGAGGCGGCCGGACCGTCGACGGCGATCACCAGGCTGGCGGTCATGCCGGAGAGATGTCGGCGCCGAGGCCACCCATCATGTCGACGAAGCCAGGGAAGCTGGTGGCGATCATCCCGGGCTCGTCCACCCGGACGACGGCGTCCGCGGCCAGGCCCAACACCAGGTGCGACATGGCGATGCGGTGGTCGCCCCGGGTCCTGACCGCCGCTCCGCCGACGGGGGGACGGTTGGCGCCGGCTCCGGTGACGATCAGGCCCTCCGGCTCCTCCTCCACCGCCAGGCCACAGGCCGCCAGGCCCGCCGCCATCAGGGCGATGCGATCGCTCTCCTTCACGCGCATCTCACCGATGCCGCGCATGCGGGTGACGCCCTCTGCAAAGGCCGCGGCGACCGCCAGTATGGGATACTCGTCAATCATGGACGGTGCGCGATCCGCCGGGACGTCGACCCCCCTGAGGGCAGAGTGGCGGGCAGTGATGTCGCCGACGGGCTCACCGCCCTCGTCGCGGACCGCCGACACTGACAGGTCGGCGCCCATTTCCCTGAGGGTCGTCAGCAGTCCCGTACGAAGGGGATTGAGCAGGACTCCCTCCACCGTCACCTCGGACCCCGGCGTGATCAGCGCCGCCACGAGGGGGAAGGCTGCCGAGGACGGGTCGCCCGGAACCCGGATCCGGGTTCCCGTGAGGCCCTGCCCGCCGGGCAGGGTGATCCGCCGCCCCTCCGGAAGATCCTCGATGATCACCTCGGCCCCGAACCCCCGGAGCATCCGTTCGGTGTGGTCCCGGGTCGGCTCCGGCTCGATGACCACTGCACCACCGGCGGCGTGAAGGCCCGCGAGGAGGACGGCGGACTTCACCTGGGCTGAGGGCTCGGGCAGGACGTATTCGATCCGCTTCAGGCTCCCGCCCCGCAGGGTCAGGGGCAGCCGGCCACCCGACCGGCCCAGGAAGCGGGCCCCCATCTCCGAGAGGGGTTTCATGACCCGGTTCATAGGACGGCCCCGAAGCGAGGCGTCACCCGTGAAGGTTGCGGAAAGATCGAAGCCCGCAGCGGCGCCGAGGATCAGGCGAACGCCCGTTCCGGCATTGCCGCAGTCGATCACGTCGTCGGGCTCGGAGAATCCGCCCCGGCCCAGGACCCGCCAGCGGCCGCCCCCCAGGGCCTCTACCTCGGCGCCAAAGGCGCGCATGGCGGCGGCGGAACGCAGGACGTCCTCGCCCTCGAGGAGCCCCTCCACCTCCGTCAGGCCCTCCGCCAGGGCGCCGAAGATCAACGCCCGGTGAGAAATCGACTTATCGCCCGGCGCACGGATCCGTCCGCGCAGGGGTCCGCTCCGCCGGGCGCTGAGGGCGGCGGTCTGGCCAGGGGAGGACATGGCGAGGATTGGCTCCGGGGCGGGTGAAGCGGGACAGGTGCGCCTGAAGGGCTTTGCTTTTGACAGTGGCGCCGCCGCATGGCAAGTGAGCCGGCTTCCATTATCACCCTTACAAGAGGCCCGCCCCTTGGCCCTTCCTGAACTCGGCGCGAAGCAGATCTGCCCCAACTGCCAGGCCAAATTCTACGATCTGACCCGCCGTCCGGCGCACTGCCCCAAGTGCAGCCACGATTTCGACCCTGACGAAGCGGTCCGTTCCCGCCGTGTCCGCGCCCGGGCAGCTCCGGCTGAGCGCGACATTGAGGACGACGCCGAGGACCAGGTCCAGGCGGCCGGACCCGAGGCCGAAGAGGAAGAGGAGGACGAGGTCGTCACTCCCGCTCTCGACGAGGCCGTGGACGATCCGGTCCTTGTGGTCGACGACGAAGATGGCGAGGTCATCGCTCCGCCCGAAGACGATCTGGTCGCCTTCCAGGAAGAAGACGAGCTCGAAGAGGAGGAGGACGACGTCCCCTTCCTTGAAGACGAGGAGGACGAATTCGACGACGCTGAACTCGACGGTCTTCCCGGCGAGGGCGGTGCGGACGACTGACCTGGGTCGTCCTTCCGGCGGCGGCGATTTTTCCCTTTAGCGGGCTTGATCGCCGCGATCCGCCGGACTAGGTTCCGCGCCTTCCCGGACAGGCCCCATCGGCCGACAAGGGACCCGAGACCTCGGGGCTATAGCTCAGTTGGTAGAGCGCTTGAATGGCATTCAAGAGGTCAGCGGTTCGACTCCGCTTAGCTCCACCATGAAGGCCCGTCGGACACCCCGGCGGGCCTTCGCCATTCCGGGGTCAGGCCAGGCGGGGGTCTCAGCCGAAGCTCAGGCCGGAGGCTTCAGGTCGGCCAGGCCCAGTTTCGCCAGCCACATCAGGGCCCTGAGCCGCGGACGCCCACCGCCGCCTGCGGCGGCCATCAGGTCGGAAACTGTTCTGGGGCCGGCCTGGGCCAGACGGTGCAGATCCCGGATCATCTCGGGCGGCAGTCGGACGGGATCGAGGACGTAGGTGGTCATCCTCAGCCGGAGCAGGTCCTCCAGGGCGGCTTCCCGTCCGGGCGGGGCGCTGACGATCCAATCCGGCGCCAGGCGGCGGGTGGGGAAATGCCCGAAGAGCCGGGTGGGGTCCGGCCTCAGGGGCCAGGGGATCTGGGGCCCGGTCGCGCTGGACCGAAGCCGGCCGAGTTCTCCGGCCAGGGCCTGGTAGCGATGCAGGATCACCGGCCAGTCGAATTCTGCAAGGGCCCGGGCCCGGCCCGACGCCCCCATCCGGGCGCGCTGGTCGGGGCTGTCGGCAAGCTCGCCGATCCGCCGGGACAGGACCTCCGGATCCGCCGCCGTGGCCATGCTGAACTGGCCGATGTAGCGGTCATAGGTGTCCATCTGCAGGGCGTGTCGGAGGGCCAGGTCGATGGCGCCGCCCTCGGGAGCCCCGGTCACCGGTATCCGGAAGCCGTCGAGGCCGTCCCGCACCGTATCGCGGTATCCGTTCCAGTCCGAGACCAGAACCGGAAGACCCGAGGCCATGGCCTCCACCGGTGTGATGCCAAAGGTCTCCTGGATGTTGTCCGAGATCGAAACGAAGACATCGGCCGCGCACCAGGCCCGCCGGTAGTCCCCGGCGTCTTCGCCCCTGGCGTGGAGGAAGCGCACGGAGGGCGCCAGGGCCGACTGGGCGTCGCGGTAGGACTCCGCGATCGCTTCATTGTGGAATTGCCCGGCCTCTATGCAGACCAGCCGCCGCCCCGCAGCTGCCCTTTCCAGGGCCTGGTAGAGGGGGGCCGGGTTGGCCTTGGCGTGGAAGGACAGCCGTCCCGCAAAGAGGAAGGCGACGTCCCCAGGCGCGAGGCCAAGGTCTTGCCGGGCGGCCTCGATCTCCGACGCCGGCCGCGCCAGTGACGCCACGTCGACCCCGAGGGGGATGACCGGAAGCTCGATCTCGGAGAAGCGGGTGGCGCCATAGTGCTCCGCCAGCCAGGCGCGGCGCTCGGCCATGAGGCTGCGCACCAGGGTGACGGCGGCCGTCGATGTACAGATCAGGGCGTCCCAGGGCTGGAAGGGCGCTCCCGCCAGGTCACCTATACTGTCCATGGCGCCCAGCGAGGACAGGGTGTGGGTCACCCCGAAAAGACTGTAGGCGCCCGGCCCCTCCCGGTTGCGGTCGTGCGCCATGGCCAGCGGGATCGGACCGGGATGGTAGACGGCGCCCGGAAATCCGGGAGGCGGGGCTGTCGAGCCCTGTTCACGCCAGACCAGACGGCCGGAGAATCCCTCCTGTTGCAACTGGTCCATCATTGCCCGGGAAGCGCCGCGGCCGAATCCGAAGACCTCGCCGTCCGGCCAGCGCCGGGCGATAGCGCGGAACAGGGACTTACCGACCGCCTGGCGGCCCATCAGCTTGGCTTCAGTGGAATAGCCGTCCCCCACGTAGTGGAGGGCGAAGGACATGGGGTCGCTCATGCCGAATTGGTGCGACGGCAGGGGCTGCGGCGCAAGTCTGACTGAAGTCGGACCTGCAGATATTGAAAGCCGGGGACCCACGCGCCACATGTGTGGGGTGGCGGGTCGGGCCGGAACCGGACGGGACGCCGCAGAGTCGCTTTGATTGAGGACTCCCATGACCAGGACCGTTCTGTTCGACAGCCCCTTCCTTCTCGGCTTCGAACATACCCGAAACCAGATCGAGAGGGCGGCGAAGGCTGCCTCCGAAGGCTATCCGCCCTACAACGTCGAGGATCTTGGCGGCGGTGCCCTCAGGATCACCCTCGCCGTGGCCGGGTTCACGCCCGAGAGCCTGCAGATCACCCTTGAGGACCGCCAGCTGACCATAGCCGGCCGCCGGGAGGACGCCCCCAAGGGCGACGCCTACCTGCACAGGGGAATCGCAGCCCGGAGCTTCATCCGGAGTTTCGTCCTGGCGGACGGCGTTGAGGTGGACCGTGCACTGCTTGAGCACGGCCTCCTGCATGTGGACCTCAGCCGTCCGGCACCCGAGCCTCAGGTTCGCCGCATCCCCATCCAGTCGGCAGGCTGACAGCAGCTGAAGGAGCCCTTTCCATGACACCCGATTCCAAGATTCGCGCCCTCCCCGGCCTGACCCCGGAAGCCTTCGCAGCCCTGGGCGCACCCGACATGGTCTATGTCCGTCCGGTCCGGGCCGCCGAGATCCTTGCCAGCACCGCTTCAGGTCGGATCGAAGGCATCGAGCTTGATCCGGACCAGGTGCTCTATGCGGTGCACAGGGCGGACGGCGAAAGACTGGCCATCCTCGGCGACAGGGACTCTGCCGTTGCGGCTGCGGTGGCGCATGAACTGGCACCGGTCTCCGTTCACTGACGCCCACTGACGCCCACTGACGCCTAAACGTCAGGCGGCGGCGGCCTCTCCCTGGGCCAGCAGGAATCGGATCGTATCGGCGTCGGCCGCCCGCCGGAGCTGGTCGCGCAGGTCGTCCTGGCGAACCAGACGGGAAATCCGGGCCAGGGCGCGCAAGTGCTCGACACCGGAGTCCTCTGGCGACAGGAGGGCGAAGAAGAGATCTACCGGCTGGCCGTCAATGGCGCCGAAGGCGATGGGCTGCTCAAGCCTGACCACGACCAGGCGGCTGTGCTCGAGCCCTGCGACCCGGGCATGGGGGGCAGCGACCCCGCGGCCAAGCCCGGTCGATCCCGACTGCTCCCGCTCCAGGAGGGCAGACAGGACGCCCACGGGATCGAGTCCGAAGTTCTGGCCAGCCTTGTCGGCGATCAGGTTCATCACCTGTCGGGGCGTCCGGGCACCAGAGCCAACGGCGACACCGCTTGGCCCGATCAGGTCGGAGATAGAGAGGCGGTCCGGCACGGGTCACGCTCACTGACGGGAGGCGCTTCCGCCAGGCGTCTGAGGCCGACGGCAAGCTCAGACTGGAACTTCGCCCGTAGCGCCCTCTCGGGTCACCAACGTGCGCTCGGGGTCTATCCAGCCGATGTTTCCATCTGGCCGGCGGTACACAACGGACAAACCGTGGTGCGCGGCGTTCCTGAACACGATTGTCTGTTGGTCCGTCAAGTCCAGTTCCAGAACCGCCTGGGAAACCGTCAGGGTGCGCAATGGCTTTTCGGTCTCGGCGATCACCAGGGCGGCGGGCGGCTCGGAGGCCGAAATCGGATCGATTCCGTCTTCCCAGTCCTCATCATCGGCCTCTTCGGGCGATTTGAGGACAAAATAGGACGCCATTTCCGCCTGACGCGCCGCAGATGAGGGGGCGTGGCTCTTCAGCCTTCGCTTGTAACGTCGGACCCGGTTCTCGATCTTGTGAAGAGCGGCGCTGAACGCCGCATGGGCCTCTGTCGCAAGGGCGTGGCTCGCAAGGGGCTGGCCCGAGGCGAGCTGGACTGAGCAGTCCACGCGAAAGGCGTGGCCCTCGCGGCTGACCACCACGTCCGCGGAGCCGCCGCGGTCGAAGATCTTGCCGATCGAGGCGTTGATTTCATCGACGACCCGCTCACGCAGGGCCGATCCGACGTCGACATGCTTGCCGGTGACCTGGACTTTCATGGGCTTATGGGGCGCTCTCGCCGCCCGGGAGTCAATCTCCGGATCAGCCCGCAGTGGCCAGCATGCGCCGGCGGTCGGTCGACGAGGGAATTCTCATGGATTCTCGATACTTGGCCACAGTGCGGCGGGCGATATCCACCCCCGAACCCTTGAGGATTTCGACGATCCGGTCGTCGGAGTGGACGTTGTCTCCGGGGCGTTCCGCGTCGATCAGCTGACGGATCCGGTGCCGGACGCTTTCCGCCGAGTGCGCCTCTCCATCGCCCGTCGATGAGATGGAGGCGGTGAAGAAGAACTTGAGCTCGAAGACGCCTCTGGGGGTGGAGACGAACTTGTTCGACGTCACCCGGCTCACCGTCGATTCGTGCATGCCGATGGCCTCTGCCACTGTCCGCAGGTTCAGGGGCCGAAGGTGGGAGACTCCAAAGGCGAGGAAGCCATCCTGCTGACGAACAATCTCGGAGGCGACCTTCAGTATGGTCCGCGCCCTCTGGTCCAGGCACTTCAGGAGCCAGTTGGCCTGGGAGAAGCAGTCCGAGACAAAGACCTTCTCGGCGTCGGTCCGGGCACCGGCGGACACCCGGGCGAAATAGCGGCGGTCGACCAGGAGCCGCGGCAGGGTGTCGCTGTTCAGCTCCACGTTCCACAGGCCACCAGGCCCCTCCCGGATGATGACGTCCGGTGTGACCGGAGCCGTCGGCTCGCCGCCAAATGCGGCCCCGGGCCTGGGTGTCAGTCCCCTGATCTCGGCGATCATTTCGCGCAGGTCTTCGTCATCGACGCCGCAGACACGCCGCAGAGCCGCCATGTCACGCCGGGCCAGAAGGTCCAGGTTGTCCACAAGGGCTGCCATGGCCGGATCAAGCCGGTCCCGCTCGATCAGCTGGAGCCGGAGGCATTCGGCGACATCCCGGGCGAAGATTCCCGTGGGCTCGAAGCCCTGCAGCACGCCCAGGACCGACTCGAGGAAGGGCACGTCACAACCCAGGCGCTCGGCAGTCTCGACAAGATCACACCTCAGGTACCCGCCCTCATCCACCGAGTCGATCAGGACCCCCGCCGCCGCAAAACGGGCACCGTCGAGGCCGCTGACGGAGAGCTGGGCGAACAGGTGGTCGCGCAGGGTCGCGGCCCCGGACAGACGCTGGGCGACATCACCGTCGGACTCAAAGCCACCTCCGCTGGTGCGGCTCCAGTCAATGGCCCCGCCCGCGTCCTCGCCAGCGGCCATGTCGCCGGTCGCCCTTTCCCCGGGGGAGGCCTCGGCCTCATGGCTGATGTCGAGCCGGGCTTCGGCACCCGATTCGGGAATCCGATCGGCGGCGAAGGTCGCTTCCGCGCCCGGATCGAGCGCCACGACCTCAACATCGGAATCGCGGTCCTCGCGCGCCAGAAGGGGGTTCCGCTCGAGCTCGGCCTCGACAAAGGCATCGAGCTCGAGGCCGGACAGCTGCAGAAGCTTGATGGCCTGCTGCAGCTGGGGCGTGATGACCAGCCCCTGTCCCTGACGAACCTCTAAACGCGCGCCGAGCGCCAACTCCGCCTCCTTGGCCTGCTTCTTGCTTGCAGCTTAGGGAGGGAAGGCAACCGTTTGGTTAACGGGATCTCATTTTCCGGAAGATTCCTGCGGGGGAAGGGACTCGATGAAGGCGCGGACATCCGCCGCGGAGCGATCCGGGATTTGCTCCATCGGGACGTGGCCGGCCTCCGGATAGACAATGAGCTGAGCACCCGGGATGAGCCTGTTGAGCTCCTCGCCCACGCCGACCGGCACAACGGTGTCCTTCGCGCCGTGCATCACCAGGGTGGGAACGGAAACCCCCTTGACCGCGTCGGCCGAGGCTGAGGGCGGGCCGCGGCGGCCCGCCAGGATCATCTCCCGCCGGCCCGGCGCCAGGGCGAGATCGACATAGCGGTCCACGAGGGCGGGCGTGACGAGGCTCTCATCGACATAGGCCTTCCTGAGGCCCGGTTCGGCCAGGGGACGGGGGTCGAGGCTGCGCAGTGCGGCCCGCCCGACGGGATTGGCCATGACCCGGAAGATGGCCGGCGGCCCCTCCCCGGAGGGCGAACCGGCCTCCGTGCGGGGACGCGGTCCGACGGAGGCCACCAGGACGAGCCCCCGGAGACGGTCCGGATGCGCCAGGGCGTAGTTCCAGGACGCGCCGCCGCCCATGGAGTTCCCCCCCAGGACGAAGGGCGGGAGGCCAAGCTGGCGGGTCAGCTGGTCGATGACCTCGACCTGGCCCTGGGTCGACATCTCGTAGCCCGGAGGCGTGGCGGTCAGCCCGTGCGCGGGCAGGTCCAAGGTCACCACCCGGTAGGTGTCGCCCAGCCTGGCCACCCAGGGCTCCCAGGTGTCGAGGTTGGCGGCGAAGCCGTGGACCAGCACCACGGGCGGCCCGTCCGGCCGGCCCTGGTCGCGGTAGTGGACGCTGACCCCGTTTTGCAGGGTCACGAACCGAGAGGCGGGATTGGCGTACTTGGCCTTGAGGGTCTCGTAGGGGATGTCCCGCGCGCAGCCGGCCAGGGCGGTGGCCAGCAGGGCGGCCGCCAGGGCGACAAGGGATTTCAGGGGCATGCGAATCTCCATCTCAGTCCAGGCCCAGCCGCACGAACTGCGACTCCGGGGCCTCGATCGCCTTGAGGGCCTCGGCAAGGCGCCGGGCGGCCTGTGTCTCCAGCGGGCTTCCCGCCAGGTTTTCAATCTCGTCCGGATCCGCGACTCGGTCGAACAGATAGTTCCCCGAGGGCCGCGTTCGGGCCCAGAAGGGCAGGGCGTCGCCTGCGGCGTAAGGCTGGTGGATGACCGGGATCTCGGACCCCGGCATGCGGTCGAGGAAGGCGCGGTGGTCGGGCGGCGGAAGGGCGACGTGGCGGTCGATCAGGTGAGTCGGCATGGTGGACCACCGGTTGGACATCATCGACAGGGGCGCGTTCTGGCCGGCGGGGCCCCGGGCGTACTTCCACTCCCGGGTGACCAGGTGGACCTCGCGCCCCCAGACCCCGGTCAGCAGGTGATCCCGAACCGTGTCCACCTCGCCGCGCAGGACGGGGAGGAGGGACCGGCCATGGGTGCGCTGTCGGACCTTGACCCCGAACAGGTCGGCCAGGGTGGCGAACAGGTCGACACTGGTCGTCAGGGCGTCGCAGGCGCCCGGGGCGATCCCCGGGTGGCGGATCATCAGGGGGATGTGACCGAGGGTATTGTAGACCGGCACGCCCGGCTTTCCCCAGATGTCCTTCTCGCCCAGGTAGTGCCCGTGGTCGGTGCACACCATGACCAGGGTGTCCTCGGCCAGTCCCTTGTCTTCGATGGCCTTGAAGACCCGCCCCAGCCAGTGGTCGATCATCGACAGCTTGGCACCATAGCTGGCCCGCAGGCGCCGGGCGCTGGCCTCGCTCAGAACGCCCTTCGCGATCGCCCCCTGCATGTAGGGCGGCCAGATCATCGGCGGGCCCTCATAGTCGGGGTCGTACATCGAGGCCCAGGGCTCAGGGGTGTCGAAGGGCTCGTGCGGGTCGAATTCGTCGATGAACAGGAAGAACCGGTCGTGCCAGCCCGCGTTCTCCTCGATCCAGCGGGCAGCGGCGGACATGGTCCGCGGACCGGGGAAGTCCGGCTCCCCCCGGAACCAGCCCCGGCTGTCATGGTAGGGCATGTGATCCCGTCCGAAGATCGGCGCGCCCGCCCAGCTGGGATCCGGCCGGGTCTTCCAGGCATCCCCCTCGTGCCCGCGCTCGTAGGCCCAGGCAGTGAAGTCGGCGTGGTAGTTCTCGCCGCCGGTCTCGAACAGGTGGGGGTGATCCGAGATGAGCTGCGAGACCACGCCGGCCTTGTGCAGCTCGTAGGTGATGGCGTCCTCCCAGATCTCCACCGACCCCCAGGCCCGCCAGAGGAAGTCCAGGGCACCGCAGAGGATGTCGTGGCGCGCCGGCATGCAGGGCAGGGAGCCCGTATGGTGGTTGTCGAACCGGACGGCGGTGCGCCCAAAGGCGTCGAGATTGGGGGTGGCGAACTCGGTCCCGCCATAGGCACCCAGCATGTGCCGGTTCAGGCTGTCCAGCAGGATGACGACCGCATTCCTCGGCGTGGCGACCATGCCCCTCCCCCTCCCGCAGACCGACGACGGGGCGAAGGCCCCGGCGGCGTCAGGCGAACTGTTCCCCGAGGTAGACGCGCCGGACCTCGGGATTGTCGACGATCTCGGCGGGCGTGCCCTCCAGCAGGAGCTCCCCGGCGTGGATGATGGCCGCCCGGTCGATGATGTCCAGCGTCTCGCGGACGTTGTGGTCGGTGATCATGATGCCGATCCCCCGGGCCTTCAGGTAGCCGATCACCTCGCGGATATCGGCGATGGCCAGGGGGTCGATCCCGGCGAAGGGCTCATCCAGCAGCATGTAGGCCGGCTCGGAGGCCAGGGCGCGGGCGATTTCGACGCGCCGCCGCTCTCCACCGGACAGGGAGATGGCGGGAGACTTGCGCAGGTGATCGATCCGGAGCTCGCCGAGAAGACCGGCGACGGTCTCCCGGGCCTTGCGCGAGTCGGGCTCGCGCAGCTCCACGATCGACATGACGTTCTCCTCGACCGTCATGCCCCGGAAGATGGACGGCTCCTGAGGCAGGTACCCCAGGCCCATGCGCGCGCGCTGGTACATGGGCTGGCCGGTGATGTTCTCCCCGTCCAGCCAGATCGCGCCTTCGTCGGCGGCGATCAGCCCGGTGATCATGTAGAAGCAGGTGGTCTTGCCGGCTCCGTTCGGACCCAGCAGCCCCTTCACCTCACCCCGGCCGAGGCGCAGGGAGACGCCCTTGACCACGGCGCGGCCGCGGTAGGTCTTGCCGATCCGGTCGACGACCAGACCTTCCTGGACAGGAGCCTCCATGTCGCGACCCTACTTCGGCGCGTCGGGCGAGGCACCCGGATAGATGACGGTGCGAACCCGGCGGCCGGAGCGCTCCCCGCCCCCCTCCATGCGCGCGTCCCCGCTGACCGTGTTCACCACCAGGCGCTCTCCCTTCATGACGTCCTGCCCGCGGGAGGCGGCGACCGAGCCAATGACGGTGAGCGTCTCGGTCTTGGCGTCATAGACGGCCTTGTCGCCGCGAACCCTCTGCTCGGGGGTCACGTAGAAGACCGATCCCGTCGCCTCCATCCGCAAAAGATCGCTGCTACAGCCGTTCTTGCCGCCGCCCGGGGGGGCCGGGGCGTAGATGATCTTGAGTTCGTTGGCCCGGAGACGGCTGGTCTCCTGCAGGGCCTCGGCCCCGCCGCTATAGACGGCGGAACACTGGCTGTTCACCAGTTCCAGCTGGTCGGCGGTGATGTCGACGGGGGCCTTGGAATTGCGGGCCAGCTGGGCCTGGGCAACAGGTGCCGCGGCAAGGCCGAGGCCCAGGGCGAAGATCGCCGCCGCCGTCCGGACGCTGTGCTGATGGCTCGTCATCGCTTGTTCCCGCGCTTAGGGCCCTGACCTCGGCTCCAGGCGGGTGGAGACCCCGCCGCCGAACACCAGACGGTCGCCCTTGTCGTATACGCCATAGGACTTCGCATTGATTTCGCCAAGCGAACCCACGCCCTGGATGGCACCGTCGCCCACGAGTTCGCCCAGCGCTGTGTCGAAGGTCGAGGCCCCGGTCAGGAAGCTGACATCGCCGCCGTTCAGCCGAACGTCGCCGTTCAACTTCAGGAGATGCCTGGATTCATTGTAGTCCCCCGTCTTCGAAGAGACCCGGATCGGCTCCGCCGGGTCCCGGCGGAGCACCAGCACCGGCTGGTCGAGCAGGACCCGATCATAATCCTTGGGATCGCGGGTGGCGGTGCGGGCCGTGAGGGTGAAGGCGCGGCCCCTGCGGTCCTGGCCGACGAAGCGCGGATTGACGAGCTGGATCGACGCCCCCGCCTCTACCGGCCGGGCGCGGGGGGCGGCGAATACGGCGCGGACGAGATAGCCGGCGAGGACCAGGAAGATCAGCCCGACCAGGGCCGGGAGGAGCCGTCTCAGGCCCTGGACGCGGCGGGAGCGCCGTCTCAAGGCCACAGCCTCGCGGCTCCGGCGGCCAGATGCGGGAAGGGCCGCTTCGCTCATGGCCTGACGCCGGCGGCGGGCTCAGGCATGGGCGAAGATATCCATGTCCTCCCACCCCTCAACGTCCAGAAGGGCGCGATGGGGGAGGAATCGGAAGCAGGCCTCGGCAAGCTCGGCCCGTCCCTCCCGGCGAAGCATGTCATCCAGGCGCTCACGCAGGCGGTGAAGGTGCAGGACGTCCGACGCCGCATAGGCGATCTGTTCCGGGGTCAGGGTGATCGCGCCCCAGTCCGAGCTCTGCTGGACCTTGGACATATCGACGCCCAGCAGCTCCCGGGACAGGTCCTTAAGCCCATGCCTGTCGGTATAGGTCCGGGCCAGCTTGGAGGCGATCTTGGTGCAATAGACCGGTGCCGCCAGGACCCCCAGGTGGAGGTGGAACATGGCGATGTCGAACCGCCCGAAATGCAGGATCTTGGTGACCGCAGGATCGGCCAGAAGGGCCTTCAGGTTCGGCGCCGCATAGTCGGCCCGGGACAGCTGGACCAGGTGCGCATCGCCATCGCCGGCCGACAGCTGGACCACGCAGAGCGGGTCGCGGCCGAGCCTCAGTCCCATGGTCTCGGAGTCGACGGCCACGGAGGTGACGCCGCCGAAGAGTCCGTCCGGAAGGTCGCCTTGATGAAGATAGTTCGCCACGGTCCGCCGTCTCCGCCGGTTGAATGTGAAGCGTCCCCAGGGGGGACGGTGGTGCCCAGGAAAGGACTCGAACCTTCACGGCCGTTAAGCCACTGGCACCTGAAGCCAGCGCGTCTACCAATTCCGCCACCTGGGCCCGATCCGTCGGACCGTGCGAGGGCGCTTCCTTAGGGCCAAGTCCGGGTCCGGTCAACGTCCATGCGCGGGACAGGGCGAGCGCCGATTGCAGGGCGGACGGGCATCGTCTATCCCCATCCCCTGAACTTGAGCCTTGGAGCCTTGGAGTCATGCCAGACCTCGTCACCGTGTTCGGGGGTTCCGGGTTCATCGGGACGCAGATCGTCCGGGCCCTGGCCCGCCGGGGCGCCCGGGTCCGGGTGGCCGTGCGCCAGCCGCATCTGGCCCACGCCATGCGGCTGATGGGTGACGTCGGCCAGGTGGAAGTCGTCCAGGCCAATATCCGCAATGCGGACTCCGTCGCCCGCGCCGTCGAGGGCGCCGATGCCGTGATCAACCTGGTGGGGCTTCTCTACGAGACCGGGCGCCAGACCTTCCGGTCGGTCCACGTGGAGGCGGCTGCGGTCATCGCCCGGGCCGCAGCGGCGGCCGGCGCGCGGCTGACCCACATGTCCGCCCTCGGTGCCGACGTCGACTCGCCCGCCCGGTACGCCCGCACCAAGGCGGAGGGCGAGGCCGAAGTCCGCGCCATCCTGCCCACGGCGGTCATCCTGCGGCCCTCCATCGTGTTCGGTCCGGGGGACGACTTCTTCAACAAGTTCGCCGAAATGGCGGTCATCAGCCCCGCCCTGCCCCTGATCGGTGGTGGGCGCACCCGCTTCCAGCCCGTCTATGTGGGCGACGTCGCCAGCGCCGCGGCGGAAGTGACCCTGGACCCGCGCCACGCCGGGCGGACCTTCGAGCTGGGGGGCCCCGGCGTCTTCACCTTCCGCGAGATCCTCGACCTGATCCAGAAGGAGACCGGGCGTAGGCGGCTCTATGCGCCCCTGCCCTTCCCCCTGGCCGGGCTGGTCGGGACCCTCTGCTGGCCCTTCACCCTGACGCCGGTCGCCCCGCCCCTGACCGCCGACCAGGTCCGCCTGCTCCGGTCCGACAACGTCGTGTCCGGCGAGGCCCCGGGCCTGTCGGACCTCGGCATCGTCCCCGAGACGGTCGAGGCCGTGCTGCCGACCTATCTCTACCGGTTCCGCAAGGGCGGGCAGTTCGCTGCGGACACCGCCACCGGCGTAGGCCGGCCGGCCTGACCGTCAGGTCTGGGACAGAAGGACCAGTCCCGCCACACCGGCCAGGATGCGCCACCAGCCGAACGGCGCGAAACCCCGGCGGCTGACAAAGTCGAGCATCACTTTCGCGACGGCATAGCCGACCACCAGGCTTACCGTGAAGCCGAGGACCAGAAGGCCCAGGCGGTCGCCGTACAGGGATTGGCGGTTCGACCAGAAGTCCAGGACGAAGGCGCCGGCCATGGTCGGCATGGCCAGGAAGAAGGAGAACTCGGCGGCGGCCCGCTTCTCCACGCCCAGCAGCATGGCCCCGACGATGGTTCCTCCCGAGCGGGAGACGCCGGGGATTATGGCCAGGGTCTGGAAGAGACCGACCAGCAGGGAGGTCTTCAGGCTCAGCGCCATGGCGTCGGTCTCCCGGGGGGCGGGCGCCCGGCGGTCGATGACGAGAAGGACCAGGCCTCCGAGGATCAGGGACACGCAGATCAGCCTCGGGCTCAGGAAGAGCACGTCCTTGATGACGTCATGCAGCAGGGCACCGACCAGGGCGCCCGGCAGGAAGGCCACGAGGACCGAAAGGACGAAGTGGCGTGAGCGCTGGGAGGTCGGCAGGGTAGTCAGGACCGCCCAGAGGCGCCGGAAGTAGAGGGCGACGACGCCCAGTATGGCGCCCAGCTGGATCAGGACGATGAAGGTGTCCCAGAAGCCCGGGGGCAGGCCCAGGGCGGTCTTTGCCAGCAGCAGGTGCCCGGTGGACGAGACCGGGATGAATTCCGTCAGCCCCTCGACCACGCCCAGGATGATGGCGGAAATCCAGTCAGGCATGGGCGGCTCCTGAAGCGGTGTCCGCCCGGCGGTCGAGCGGATAACTGCGCTCGAGGCGATAGCGTGATCCGTCCGGGCCGCGCCAGCTTGAATAAAGGCCGAACCGGTCGACCCTCAGGCCGGGGACCCTGAGGGACTCGGCGAAGGTCAGCCAACGGGCCACAGCCTGCGGCGGAAGCTGGTTCAGGTAGGCCAGGGTGACGTGCGGGGTGTAGGCCCGGGCCTCCGCCGGCAGGCCCGCCCGACGCGTAGCGATCTCGCAGGCCTGCGCCAGCCGCGAGAGCGGCTCGGTGGGCGTCACACGGGCCCAGACGGCATGGATGTCCCGCCCCTCCCCGAAGGCGCCAGCACCGGCGAGATCCAGGAACAGGGGTGCCCCGCCGATCCGCCCGAGCTCGGAGTCCAGCTCGTCGGCCAGGTCCTCGCGCAGGTCACCGGCAAACTTCAGGGTGACATGCAGGGCCTCCCGGGGCCGCCAGGCTGCCCCGTCCAGGCCTTGCTGGAAGGGTTCGAGGGCATCGGCAGCCTCGTCGGGCAGGGCCAGGGCGGCGAACAGGCGGATCATTTTCCCAAGCCTACCGTCGGTGCTGGCTTGCACAAGACGGTTAAGGTCACGATATTCATGCCTGCGCCCGATCCGGGCGTTTGGGAGAGGACCTTCCTTCGATGAGCGACTTCAATCGCGGAGCGGCCCGTCCGGTTATCGTGGACCGCGCCGACATGGCCGTCGACGCCGGCCTGCGCCAGTTCATGCTCGGCGTTTACAACAAGGTGGCCCTGGGCCTGGTGGTCTCTGCGGCCATGGCCTGGCTGACCGGCATGTTCCCGCCGGTCCGAGACCTGATGTTCAAGGTCGCGGCGGATGGCCGCATGATGGGCATGACCCCCGTAGGCTTGATCGTCGCCTTCGCGCCCATGGCGATCATTCTGTTCACCAGCTTCGGTCGGGGCGGACAGACGCCCCGTGGCGCCGCCATCGCCTACTGGAGCATTGTGGTGCTGATGGGTGCCTCCATGGGTGTCCTGGCCCTCGTGTACACCGGCGCGGCCCTCGCCCAGACCTTCCTGATCACCGCAGCGGCCTTCGCCGGCCTGTCCGGGTTCGGTTACGTCACCAAGCGGGACCTTTCGGGTCTGGGCAGCTTCCTGATCGTCGGCCTGATCGGCCTGGTGATCGCGTCCCTGGTGAACATGTTCCTGAATCTGCCGATGATGAGCTTCATCATCAGCATTCTGGGCGTCTTCATCTTCGCGGGCCTGATCGCCTTCGACACCCAGCGTCTCAAGCTGATGTACTACGACCTTGGCGGCGACCAGGCCTCCACGGCCGTTGCCACCAACTTTGGGGCCCTCAGCCTGTACCTGAACTTCATCAACCTCTTCCAGTTCCTGCTGAGCCTGTTCGGCGACCGCCGCTAGACAGCTGGGATCTGACACCGGAATACTGACCCCGGCGGGCGACCGCCGGGGCTTTTCTATGAGTCTCAGTCGACCACCCGAAAACGCCGGGAGTCGAAGAGGGTCAGGACCTGCGCCAGGTCGTGTCCGCGCTTGAGGATCATGCCACCCTCCCCGATCACCGCCCAGGCGCCTTGCTTGCGGGCCATGGAGGGGCGCTTCTCGATCCGGTAGGCGGGCGCCTCGGAGGCGCGGCGGAAGACCGAGAAGACGCAGGCGTCCGGCAGGGGATCGATGGCGTAGTCCTTCCACTCCCCGGCGGCGACCATCCGGCCATAGAGGTTCAGGATTCGGGTGAACTCAGCCCGCTCGAAGAAGACGCGTCCTGGAGGACCGCCTGTGGGAAAGGGTTCCGCCGCCATGGGGGAAGGTTAGCCTCCCCGCGCCGTCCGGGGCAATCCTCGGGAACCGAGAGACCCCCGCCGCGAAATGACCTTATTTCGGACAAGTGCGCGCCAGATCCGCATCGGAAGGTGCAGTCGTCGGTTGGCCGGACCTGAGCTCCGGGTATCTGAACAGCCCCCCCAGCCCCCGCCCGGAGCCGGGCCGCCGGGCCAGCCGACACCCCTCCCCACATCGCAGGACGTCATCCCAGCCCTGTCTGAGAGCTCGGCCTATTTCCGGGACGGCGTGATCTTCGTCGCCGAGAGGATGCGACCGCCCTTGGGCGACTGAACGATCACCACGGTCGCCAGGCCCGGCTCGGTGGCGGCCGGGAGCCGCCAGGTCAGGGTCCGGCCTCGCCAGGAGCCGAGCCGCCTCAGCTCGCGGACGGCGTTGATGGCCACCACGGTCTGGCCGCGGTTATCGCCTCGGCGCACCTGGACGCTGCGGGGACGGGGATCATATCGCACCATCCAGACCTCGGCACCGCCCTGGGGCGCCGCGCCGGACGCCACGCTGGCACTGTCCTCAGAGACGGTGATCCGCGGGCCCGCGGGCGCCTGGGCGGCCTTGGTGATCAGGGTCTCAAGCCGCTCGGCCTCGAGGGCCCCGGCCTCGCCCCGGCCCCCGACCACCGCCTGAGGCGTGTAGGGATCCTCGAGCTTGAAGCGGGATACGTAGGTCTTCTGGCGTACCACGAATTCCGGGCGGGCAAGAGTGTCCGTCCAGCCCAGGTAGTCCCAGTAGTCGACGTTGAAGGTCAGCGGCAGGACATCGCGGCGCGCGGCGAGGGCCTCCATGGCCGCCCCTGCGCCGGTGCAGGACCCACAGCCCTGGGCGGTATAGAGTTCGATCACGACCGGCGACCGCGGCGCGGCCGAAGCCACGGCCGGCGACAGCATCAGCAGACAGGCGAACAGGGCTCCACGCATAGGCCCGCACATAATCCCAGTTGTCTGGAGCGCCCGATCAAGAAGGCGTGAAACCCACCCGCCGCGCCCCCTTTCCGGAGGCGCGGCGGCCGGGATCAGCCCTGGGCGTCGCGCACCAGGTTCCGAAGAACGTAATTCAGCACGCCGCCGTTGCGGAAGTACTCGAGCTCGGTCGGCGTATCGATCCGGCACCGCACCGGGAACCGGGCGATTCGGCCGTCGCCGGCGCGATAGAGCTCCACCGTCAGCTGGCGGCGGGGCGACAGGTCGGAGAGACCGCGGATGGAGACGATCTCATCGCCGGTCAGGTTCAGCTTCTGCCAGCCGTCCTGGATGAACTGCAGGGGCAGGACCCCCATGCCCACCAGGTTGGAGCGATGGATGCGCTCGAAGCTCTCGGCGATCACCGCACGTACGCCCAGCAGCTTGGTGCCCTTGGCCGCCCAGTCGCGGGACGAACCCGTGCCGTATTCCTTGCCGGCAAAGATCACCATCGGCCGGCCTTCCGACTGGTAGCGCATGGCGGCGTCGTAGATCGCCATGGTGTCACCGGAGGGGAAGTGGCGGGTCACGCCGCCTTCGATCTCAGGGGTGATCTTGTTGCGGATGCGGATGTTGGCGAAGGTACCCCGCATCATCACCTCATGGTTCCCTCGGCGGGCGCCATACGAGTTGAACTCGGTGGTCGGGACCTGGTGCTCGCGCAGGTAGACCCCGGCCGGCGAGCTGGCCTTGATCGAGCCGGCCGGCGAGATGTGGTCGGTGGTGATCGAGTCGCCGAACACGCCGAGGATCCGCGCCTCGATCACGTCGGTGACCGCCTCGGGCTCCATCTTCATGTCCTGGAAGTAGGGCGGGTTCTGGACGTAGGTCGAGCCCATGTCCCAGGCGTAGGTCTGGCCGCCGGCCACCTTGATCCCCTGCCAGTTCTTGTCGCCCTTGAAGACGTCGGAATAGCGGGTGGCGAACATCTTCTCGGTGACATGCTTGCGCTGCAGGGCGGCGATCTCGGCCGAGGTCGGCCAGATGTCCTTGAGGTAGACGGGCTTGCCGTCCTTGCCCTCGCCGATCGGGTCATTGGCCAGGTCGATCAGCATGTTGCCCGCCAGGGCGTAGGCCACCACCAGGGGCGGTGAGGCCAGGTAGTTGGCCCGGGTGTCGGGATTGACCCGGCCCTCGAAGTTGCGGTTCCCGGACAGGACCGAGCAGGCCACCAGGTCGGCCGACTGGATCGTCTCGGAGATGGCCTCGGACAGGGGGCCGGAGTTACCGATACAAGTCGTGCAGCCATAGCCAACGAGGTTGAAGCCGAGGGCGTCCAGGCTCTTGGTCAGGCCGGCGGACTTCAGGTAGTCGGTGACCACCTGGCTTCCGGGGGCGAGGGAGGTCTTCACCCAGGGCTTCACCTTCAGCCCCTTCTCCACCGCCTTCTTGGCCACCAGGCCGGCGGCGATCAGGACGCTGGGGTTTGAGGTGTTGGTGCAGGAGGTGATGGCGGCGATCACGACGTCGCCGTCGCCCAGGTCGTAGGATTCACCTTTCACCTCGGCGCGCGGAGCGCCAGGCTCGCGACCGAACTCCTTGCCGAGGGCGGCGCGGAACTCGGCGGCAGCGTCGCTGAGAAGGACCCGGTCCTGGGGCCGCTTCGGGCCGGCCATGGAGGGCAGCACCGAGCCCAGGTCAAGCTCGAGGGTGTCGGTGAAGATCGGGTCCGGATCGCCGGGCTCGAACCACAGCCCCTGCGCCTTCGCATAGGCCTCGACCAGGTCGACCCGGGCGGAGTCCCGGCCCGTGGCGCGCAGGTAATCGATGGTGGCCCGGGTGACCGGGAAAAAGCCGCAGGTGGCGCCGTATTCCGGGGCCATGTTGGCGATGGTCGCCTGGTCCTCAAGGGTCAGGCCAGCGAGGCCCGGACCGAAGAACTCGACGAACTTGCCCACCACGCCCTTCTTGCGGAGCATCTGGGTGACGGTCAGCACCAGGTCGGTCGCCGTGGACCCCTCGGGCATGTCGCCGGTGAAGCGGAAGCCGATGACCTCCGGGATCAGCATGGGGATGGGCTGGCCAAGCATGGCCGCCTCGGCCTCGATGCCGCCCACACCCCAGCCCAGGACGGCCAGGCCATTGATCATGGTGGTGTGGGAATCGGTGCCGACGACCGTGTCGGGATAGGCCAGGGCCGAACCGTCCTCTTCACCGGTCCAGACGGTCTGGGCCAGGTACTCCAGGTTCACCTGGTGGCAGATGCCGGTGCCGGGGGGCACGACGCGGAAGTTGTTGAAGGCCGACGAGCCCCAGCGCAGGAAGCGGTAGCGCTCGATATTGCGCTCGTACTCGCGATCGACATTTTCACCGAAGGCCTTGGCGGTGCCGAAGGCGTCCACCATCACGGAGTGGTCGATGACCAGGTCGACGGGGTTCAGGGGGTTGATCTTCTCGGGATCGGCGCCGAGCTTGGTCATGGCGTCGCGCATGGCGGCCAGGTCGACCACCGCCGGCACGCCGGTGAAGTCCTGCATCAGCACCCGGGCCGGACGGAAGCTGATCTCGTGCTCCACAGCGCCCTTGTTGTCGAGCCAGGCGGCCAGGGCCTTGATGTCGTCGGCGCCGACCGTGGCACCGTCCTCGTTGCGCAGCAGGTTCTCAAGCAGCACCTTCATCGAGGCGGGGAGTCGGGCTAGGCCCGCAAGACCGGCTTCCTCGGCAGCCGGAAGGCTGTAGTAAAAGTAGGTCTTGTCTCCCACCGTGAGTTCGCGGCGGGTCTTGAGGCTGTCGATTGACGCCATGTCAGGGATCCTTCCTCTGTTCCGGACTGCACACAAATTGAACCGGAGATCGCGCACCAACACGGGCGGACACACAGCGTTCGCCCCGGCGCCGCGAACGTCCTCCGGGACGGGTGCGACCGCGGGCGTCATAGCCCTTCGGCGGGGCCGCGTCCATGCGCCGGCCGGGAGGAAGTGGTGACACTGGCCCTCAGGCTCCGGAACCTGTCCCTCTCCCGGGGGGGGCGGCGACTGTTTTCCGGCCTGCACCTGCAGCTCGAGGGTGGGCAGGCCTGCGCCCTGACAGGCCCCAACGGCTCGGGGAAGACCAGTCTGCTGAGGGCCGTGGCGGGCCTGTGCGAGGCGGACTCCGGGCAGATCGAGTTCGGCGGGACTGACCCGGGGACGGCGCGCGCCTCGGGCCTGCACCTCCTCGGCCACCTCGACGGCCTGAAGGCCTCGCGGACCGCCGGCGAGGAACTGGACTTCTGGACCCGCTGGCAGGGTGGGAGGCCCGAGGCCATGGAGGCGGCGGTCCTTCGCCTGGACCTCCACCGGCTGCTCGACCTCGAGGTCCGGCGTCTGTCGGCGGGGCAGAGGCGCCGCCTGGCCCTCGCGCGCCTATTATCGGCACCCCGGCTCCTCTGGCTTCTTGACGAACCGCTCAGCCCCCTCGACGCCCACTGGCGGGCCCAGGTCCTGGACATCATGGCCGGACACCTGGCCGGGGGCGGCCTGATCCTGGCCGCGGTGCATGACCCCCTGCCGGTGGCCACCGTCGTCCTGGAGATCGCCCCGTGAACCCCGCCCTCGGACTCCTGCGCCGGGAAATCGCCATCGCCTGGGGGCGGGGCGGCGGCCTCATGGTGACGGGCGGCTTCTTCGCCGGGGCGACCCTCCTCCTGCCCCTTGCCTCGGGACCCGAACCAGAGCGGCTGGCCCAGATCGCGCCGGGCGCGGCCTGGACGGTCCTGGCCCTTTCCGCCCTCCTCGGCCTCGAACGGCTGTTCGAGCGGGACTATGAGGACGGGGCCCTGGACCTGATGGCCCACGCCAGCCTGCCGCTGGAGTTCACCTGCGCCCTGAAGTGCCTCGGGCATTGGCTGGCCACGGGCGCACCCCTGGCGGTCCTGGCCCCCCTGGCGGCGATCGCCCTGGGGGCCTCGCCGGCCCTCGCACCCCTGCTGTTCGCCTGTGCCCTGGCGGGGGGGCTGGCCTTCGCCTTCACCGGTGGGATCGGGGCGGCCCTCAGCCTGGGCGCCCGGCGTGGCGGGCTTCTGACCGCCGTCATTGTCCTGCCCCTCTTCGTACCGCCGGTGATCTTCGGCGGCGGTGCCCTTCACGCCTTTGACTCCGGCCTGCCCTGGCGCGCCGGCTTCGCTCTGCTCAGTGCCTACGCCGCAGCGGCGGTTGCGCTGGGCCCCCTCGCCATGGCGGCGGCCTGCCGTAACGCCCTGTCCTGAAGCCCCTCTGCCGGGGCCTGCGCCGGAAACGGCGTCAAGGCGCGTTTGTGGTCTCAAGGGGTGCATCCCAGGAGCACAGACATGACCAGATCCAAACTCGCCGCCGCAGGCATCGCTGCCGTGATCGGCCTCGCCACCGCGGGCGCAAGCCTTGCCCAGTCCCCGCCTCCGGGCGGTCCGCCGGCCGGAGCCATGCGCATGATGCGGGCGGAGGGGCCCAATCCCGAGGCCCGGGCCCAGCGCCTCCGCGACATCCTGCAGCTGACTCCCGCCCAGGAGCCAGCCCTGAAGGCCTTCCTCGAAGTCCGGAAGCCACCGGCGGCGCCTGCGCGTCCCCAGGCGGGCGCCAAGGCCCTGACGACGCCCGAGCGCCTGGACCGGCAGCGAACCCGCATGGTGGAGCGCCTTGCGGCCTTCGACCGCCGCGCCGGGGCCACCCGGACCTTCTACGCCCAGCTGACGCCTTCCCAGAAGAAGGCCTTCGACGCGCTTCCCCAGGAGGGCGGCGGACACCGGGAGATCCGAATCGAGCGCCGGATGATGGGCCCCGGTGGCGCACCCATGGAGCACGACGGTCCGGAATAGCCCGCCGGAACCCTGCACCGGCGGCTTTCCGTTGCCGCCGGCGCAGACCGGGGCTAAGGGGCGGGGCATGACGCAGGCCCTCGCCTTCCTCTACAACCCGCACCGCTTCATGGCCTTCTCGGCCTGGGCCGCGCCGCTTCTCGGCACCCTCGCCCTCGGCCTTGCCGCGGCCGGGCTCTGGATGGGCTTCACCGCTCCCGAGGACTACCAGCAGGGCGATACCGTGAGGATCATGTTCATCCATGTCCCCGCGGCCTGGATGGGCCTCTTTGTCTACCTCTGCCTGGGCGGCGCCAGCTTCCTCTCGCTGGTTTTTCGCCAGGCCCTGGCCGATGCCGCCGCCCGCGCCGCAGCGCCCCTGGGGGCGGTCTTCACCGGCCTGGCCCTGGCCACGGGTTCGCTCTGGGGAAAGCCCATGTGGGGCACCTGGTGGGTCTGGGATGCGCGGCTGACCAGCGTCTTCGTCCTCTTCCTCTTCTACCTCGCCTACATGGCCCTTCGCGCCGCCATTGACGACGAGGCCAAGGGCGCCCGAGCGGCCGCCATCCTGGCCCTGGTGGGCCTGGTCAACGTGCCCGTAGTGCACTGGTCGGTAGAGTGGTGGAACACCCTGCACCAGGGCCGGACGGTCTTCGCGGCCGGCGGATCCCGGGCGGCGAGCGTCTTCCTGGTCCCCTTGTTCCTGATGAGCCTGTCCTACATGGCCGGCTTCGGCTCGCTCTGGCTGGTGCGGATCCGCGGCGAGGTCTGGCGCCGCCGGGCCGCCGCCGCCGAGGCCCGGCTCGCGAGATGACCCATGCTTGACCTCGATCCCGGCGAATACGGCCTCTACATCTGGACGGCCTACGGCCTGAGCGCTGCGGGCATGGCCTGGCTGGCGGCATCCAGCCTGGCCTTTGCCCGGCGCTGGCGTCGGCGGGCGGAGTCCCTCGAGGCCCGGGCGGCGGGCGAGGATAGCGCAGGCGGGCGCCCGTGAAACGCCTGGCTGCCTTCGCCCCGGTGGCCATCCTTGTGGCGCTCGGCCTGCTCTTCGCCCTGTTCGGGCTCCGGCATGACCCCAAGTTCCTGCCCAGGGCCCTGGTCGGAAAGCCAGTCCCGGAGGTTGTGCTTCCGACCCTGGCCGACGGCCTGCCCGACACCCTGTCGGACCCCGGTGGGCGGCCCTACCTGGTCAATGTCTTCGCCTCCTGGTGCGCGCCCTGCGAGATCGAGGCGCCCATCCTGGTGGAACTGAAGGCCCGCGGCGTGCGCATTGTCGGGGTGGCCTACAAGGACGACCCGGAAAAGACCCGGGCCTTCCTCGGCAGGACGGGGGATCCCTATGCCAGGGTCCTCGTGGACCAGGAGGGCCGGGCGGGGATCGAGCTGGGAATCTCCGGCGTGCCCGAGACCTATCTTGTCGATGGCTCAGGGCGGATCCTCGACAAGATCTCCGCCCCCCTTACCGAGGCGGACGCTGCCCGCCTGCTCGCGCGTCTGCAACGTTAACCTTTCCTGAACCGGGCGCCTTGAGGGTCAGGGTCCGTTAACCCTGTTTCGAGGCCTCCATGGTCACCCCTCTGCGCCCGGGCCCGCCCCAGATCCCCACCGAAAGGTCCCTCCGTCTCCCCGAGGGTGCCCGGGTGCCCGTCCAGGGGCGCGCAGACCTGAGGCCGGAGCCGGGTCAGGCCATCCGCACCCCGGCTCAGGGCCTCTCGCCAGCGACAGCGGCACAGGACGGGAGGGCGGCGGCGCCGGACCCCGCCGCGCCCGTGCGGATGGCCCGCCCCGGGTCCCTCGTCGATATCCGGATCTAGATCCTGTTCCGATAACTGGGAACCGGTTGTCGGATCGAACCAGGCTCTAGCTCTATGGGCATGGAGGCTGTTTTACCCCTTCAGACGGTCCGTCTGAAGGGAACAGGCTCTAGGCTCCGGACTTCTTCGACTTCTTCGACTTCTTTTTTGTCTTCCCACCGGACTTGCCCGCAGGTTCCGCCGCAGGGGCTACCGGGGTTACGGCGATCAGTCGTCCCAGGTCCTTGAGGAATCGGGCGCGCTTGTCCTCGGGCAGGCGGCCCAGCAGAGCCTGGTCCACTTCGGCTGCGGCGGGACGGACGGCCTCGAGGCGTTCGCGGCCTGCCTCCGTCAACCGGACCTGCTTGGCGCGGGCGTCCGTGGTGGACCGGCTGCGCTCCAGAAGGCCCCGCTCGGCCAGCCGCGCCACAAGCTCGGCCAGGGTCGAGCGGTCCACTCCGGTGGCGGCGACCAGTTGGGACTGGGTGGCACCATCCTCGGCTGCGACGGCTTCGAGGATCGCATGCTGGCGAGGTGTCAGGGCTCCCGGGCCGGCGATCCCGGCATGCAGCTCGGCGGCCGTCTGCACGGCGCGGTGCAGCATCCGGCTGATGGAGGGCACTGCCCCGTCTTCAGGGCTGGGTTTTTTCGGCATGGCGGCGCTCCGTTTTATTCCACCGGCGGGGGTGGGGTCTCCTCGGATTTGGCATAACGCAGGATCAGGGGTGCCTGGGCCAAGCCGAATGCGACGTGGATAAGGCTCGATCCCGGAAAACGGAAGGCCAGCCAGACGCCCTCGGTCTGGGTCCGCCAGATGGCTTCATTCACCCCCGCCATGACAAGGAAAAAGACGCCATAGCGCAGGGTCAGGCGCCTCCAGCCCTCGTCGGGCAAGGGCAGGCTTGAGCCCAGCAGCATCTTCAGGAAGTTCCGCCCGGTCGCGAGGCCGCCCAGCAGCAGCAGGCCGAAGGCGAGGGAGGTCACCGTGGGCTTGACGTAGATGAACCGCGGATCGTGGAAGACCAGGGTCAACAGGCCGAAGACCAGGGCCAGGACCCCGGCGGCCAGGGGCATGGGGGCGATCCGCCGCTCGAGGATGTAGCCGGTCACCAGAGCGATGGCCGCGCCAGCCACCAGGCCCCAGCTGGCCAGGACCATGTCCCGGGTGATGACGTAGCCGATGACCAGGCCCAGGGGCCAGCCGAAGTCCACGAGGCTGGAGATCCAGCGGCGCGCGCCGCTTCTGCCTTCCGGCATGGCTCAGCCCTCCCCGAGGCCGACGACAGTCCGCGCGAAGGCGCGGGCGTCAAAGGGTTGCAGGTCCTCGATTCCCTCGCCCACACCGATCAGCTTGATCGGCGAGTCCGAGGCCTGGGCCACAGGCACCAGGACGCCGCCCCGGGCCGTGCCGTCCAGCTTGGTCATGACGATGCCGCTGACCCCGATCTGGTTGCCGAAGATATTCTCCTGCGCCAGGGCGTTGCGACCCACCGTGGCGTCCAGAACCAGAAGGGTCTCGTGCGGGGCGTCGGGATCGACCTTCTTGATCACCCGGATCACCTTGAGCAACTCGTCCATGAGCCCCTGCTTGTTCTGCAGCCGGCCCGCCGTGTCGATCAGCACCACGTCATGGCCCTCGGCGCGGGCCCGTTCGATGGCGTCGTAGGCCAGCCCGGCGGCGTCAGACCCCGTCGGACGACTCATGAAGTCGGCGCCGGCCCGTTCCGCCCAGACCTTGAGCTGCTCGACGGCCGCGGCGCGGAAAGTGTCGCCGGCCACCACGAGGACCCGGGCGCCCCGTCCCTTCAGGTCAGCGGCGATCTTGCCCAGGGTGGTCGTCTTGCCCGAACCGTTGACCCCGATGAACAGGACCACGTAGGGCCGGGGGCCGGACAGGGGATCGAACCGGCCCTCATGCCCCTCCAGTTCGTCGGCGATGGCCTCGGACAGGGCCTCCAGGACCTCGGCCTCGTCCACCGCCTTGCCGAACCGGGTCGCGGCGAAGGCTTCGGTGATCCGCGCCGCGGACTTCGGGCCCAGGTCGGCCTCGATCAGCATCTCTTCCAGGGCATCCAGCCGGGCCTGGTCAAGGGGCTGGCGCGTCAAGGTCGACGCCACCTGCTCGGTCAGGGCGCGGGAGGTCCGGGCAAGGCCGCCCGTGAGCCTCTGGAACCAGCCTGTCTTCGGTTCAGTCATGCAGGGCTTCTAGAGCCTGTTCCCTTCAGATGGAACGTCTGAAGGGGCAAAACAGGCTCCAGGCCCATAACGTTAGAGCCTGTTTCGGTCTGATAACCGGTTCCCACCTGTCGGAACCCGATCCACCGCCTGACCGCCCGCGATCCTGGGGTCGGGTTCAGCCAGGAGCCGACGTCCGTCCTGGCCGGTGACCCGGAAGGTCCGGATCTCCCCGGCGGGGGCGGAACCGGAAAACGCGATCTCCGAGAAGTCTTCGGCCCGCGCCAGCCCGGGGCGCTCGACCAGGCCCTGGACGTCGCGCCCGACCCGGGACGCCAGGTGCCGGGCCAGGGCCGCCTCCCCCGCCGCCCGGAGCCGGGCGGCGCGCTCGCGCACCTCCGCCTTCGGGACCGGCGGCATCCGCGCGGCCGGCGTCCCTGGGCGGGGGCTGTAGGGAAAGACATGCAGAAAGGCGAGGCCGGCCGCCTCCACCAGGTCGAGGGTGTTGCGAAACATGGCCTCGGTCTCGGTGGGGAAGCCGGCGATCAGGTCGGCACCGAAGGCGACGTCCGGGCGCACGGCCCGCACGTCGGCGACGAGCCTGAGGGCGTCGGCCCGGCTGTGGCGGCGCTTCATCCGCTTGAGGATCATGTCGTCCCCGGCCTGCAGGGACAGGTGCAGGTGCGGCATGAGCCGGGGCTCATTCCCCAGCAGGGCCATGAGGTCCGGATCGATCTCGGCGGCGTCGATGGAGGACAGGCGCAGGCGCGGCAGGTCGGGGACCAGGCGCAGGATCCGGCCCGCCAGCTGGCCCAGCG